>JAODNG010000586.1 GCA_025465385.1 Pseudonocardiales bacterium | reverse complement strand
AGGTGATCCCGCCCTGGTCGGTGTCGTGGACGGTGTTGTTCCGCGCGGTGATCCCGGCACCCTCCAGCAGCACCCCACCGCCGCCCGCGACGGTGAAGCCCTCCAGGACGACGTGATCGGCCTTGAGCTGTACCTCGTGCACGGTCGCCCCATCGGCCGCCAGGGTGATCGGCGCGTCGGCGGTCCCCGATCGGGTCATCGCCAGGTCGGTGTCACCGAGGTCGCCACCAGAAAAACACAGAGTGTCACCCGCCGCGGCGGCATCCAGGGCCGTCTGCACATCATCGGCCCCAGTGACGGTGTGCGTGCAGGTACCCGGCAAAGCTCCGGGGCCCTGGGCGCCCGGCGGTCCATGTCCCGAGGACGAGGTGGTGCACCCGGCGACGACCAACACCAGGCCCAGCAGCGGAAGCAACCAACCCAGCATCGCACTGGCGACCCATGTCACCGCGGCGGCGACGCTGTTAGCCAGTCGCGAGACGACCTCGCGCTGAGGGTCCGACAGAGGGATGAGCCGGAGAGTCATGAAACCGACACTACGGGCACCTCCGTGACGCCTCGGACACGGTGTGACGCTGGCCGCTGCGAGCAGCGGCGCGAAGCTGTCCGCTGTGGGGATTGTGGCAATCCTTAGGTCGACTGCTGGCCTTCTGCTGTTCACGTTCGGGAAGCACTGTCGAAGGCGTGCAGCCAGCGCCCATTCGCGGCACTCGCCGCCTTCGGCTCGTCGGCAACGCTTTCGTCGGCAACGCGGTGTCTGCGTTGCTGCTGGGCAGCGCGGCTCTCGCCGGATGCAACTACCCGGCGATCACCGGAGGGGCCAACCCGGTGGCTGGCTCGGCGTCATCAGACCCACCGGCGGCACCGGCACAACCAACGACCTTCGATCCGCCAGCAGTCGTCCCGCCAGCAGTGGCCACACCCGCACCAGCCGCTGTGCTACCTCAACCCGAACCAGCCACGGCCTGCACTGGCAACGGCTACCGCAACGCTGACGGAAAATGCGCACACCAACCCACCGGGATGGTGGCGCCCTCCGAAGCGACCGCGCCGCCGGCGAGCTCGTCGGGCTCTTCACGGGGATCGGTGGACCTATCGGCACTCGCGGCCAAGGTCGACCCCGGTTTGGTGGACATCAATACCCGGCTGAGCCACGAGAACGGTGGTGTCGCCGGTACTGGGATCGTGCTTAGCCCGTCCGGCCGGGTGCTCACCAACAACCATGTGATCAGCGGCGGCACCAGCATTGACGTCACCGACGTCGGCAACGGCCAGACCTACCCGGCGACGGTCGTGGGTTATGACCGCAGTCATGACGTCGCTGTGCTCCAATTGCAGAACGCTTCGGCCCTGCAGACCGCCTCGATCGGCGACTCCAGCAGTGTTGCGGTCGCGGACCCGATCGCGGCGATCGGCAACGCCGGTGGTCGCGGTGGCACGCCGAGCATCGTCGCCGGCACGGTCTCGAGCCTAGGCAACGCGATCACTGTCATCGACGACATTACTGGGAGCGCTGAGCACCTCGCTGGACTGATCCGGGTCGCCGCAGACCTCCAGCCCGGTGACTCCGGTGGCCCGCTGGTGAACACCGCCGGCCAGGTCGTCGGTATCGACACCGCAGCCGCTACCCGCTCCCACTCCTCCGATGCCGAGGGATTCGCAATTCCGATCAACGATGCGATCGCGATCAGCGAGCAGATTGAGGCTGGTACTGCCTCCCTGAGCGTCCACATCGGACCGACCGGCGCCCTCGGCATCGTCGTCCAGACACCGACCACCCGGGCACGTGACGGCTCGGCCGTCTCTGGCGCCCTAGTCACCGGTGTTACTGCCGGCTCGCCGTGTGCACAATCCGGGCTGGTACCAGCCGACGTCATCGTGTCGTTGGACGGGATCGCGGTCGATTCCCCCACGGCGATGATCACCCTGCTCGTCAGCCATCACCCCGGGGACCTGGTGCAGCTGGAGTGGCTGGACCCCTCGGGTCAGCAGCACCATGCCACGGTGCTGCTGGTGGTCGGCCCACCAACCTGACGAGCTGAGAACCGGGTTGTAACGCCGACAGTGCGGTTCACGATGACATGGGTAGCCCCTGTGACGCTGTTGGACCCCCGACCTGGCGGCCTCACTGGGGCTTTTCCCTGTCCTACATCCTCTGTGCTGCCGATTCGGCCCGGACTTGGCAAGCTGTACCCAGCATCCAAGGAGGCCAGATGGCCATGTCCGGCCTGGACCAGCGGACCACCGCCAAGGTGATCCTGATCTCGGTGGTCGCCGCCGTCGGCGGCTTCCTTTTCGGCTTCGACACCGCGGTGATCAACGGTGCGGTGGATTCCATCCAGGGAGCCTTTCATCTCAGTCCTGCCCTCACGGGCTTCGCGGTGTCCTGTGCACTGCTCGGTTCCGCCCTGGGTGCCTGGTATGCTGGCCGCGTCGCTGACCATGTGGGTCGGGTACGCGCCATGATCGTCGCCGCGGTGCTGTTCGCGGTCAGTGCGGTCGGGGCTGGGCTGGCCTTCTCGGTGTGGTCGCTGATCAGCTGGCGGTTCATCGGCGGCATCGGGGTCGGAATGGCCTCGGTGATCGCCCCGGCCTACATCGCCGAGGTCGCGCCCTCGCACATCCGCGGCCGGCTCGGCTCGCTGCAGCAGTTGGCCATCGTCTCCGGCATCTTCATCGCGTTGCTGTCCGATGCGTTCCTGGCCAACATCGCCGGTGGGGCCAGCCAGCCGCTCTGGTTCGGGCTGGCAGCGTGGCGGTGGATGTTCCTGGCCGGGCTGGTCCCCGCCCTGGCTTACGCCGTGCTGGCCTTCCAGATCCCGGAATCGCCCCGATACCTGGTGGCTAGGGGGGAGCTCGTCCGCGCCGGTGAGGTGCTGCGCGAGGTGCTGGGTGCCCGAAGCCGCGAGGCCGTGCAGCGCAAGGTGCAGGACATCGCGGCCAGCCTGCGACGCGACAGCCAACGCGCAGCGAGATTGTCCGACCTTCGGGGCCCCCGTCTGGGGTTGCTTCCCATTGTGTGGGTGGGGATCCTGCTATCGATTTTTCAACAGTTCGTCGGCATCAATGTGATCTTCTACTATTCGACCACCCTGTGGCATTCGGTTGGATTTAGTGAGTCGGACTCGCTCACGATCACCGTCATCACCTCGGTGACCAACGTCTTGGTCACGCTGATCGCCATTGCCATCGTCGACAAGGTCGGTCGCAAACCGATGCTGCTCGGCGGATCGCTGGGCATGGCGGTGACCCTTGGAACGATGGCGGTATGTTTTTCGCAGGCGATCGGGAGCGGGAAGAACGTCAGCCTGCCACATCCGTGGGGAACGATCGCGCTGATCGCCGCCAATCTGTACGTCGTGTCATTCGGCGCGACCTGGGGTCCCGTTGTCTGGGTGCTGCTCGGCGAGATGTTCCCCAACTGGATCCGGGCGGTTGCGCTCGCTGTGGCCGCCGCCGCTCAATGGCTGGCCAACTTCGCCATCACCACGACGTTCCCAGTCCTGGCGAATGCCGGTTTGTCATTCGCCTACGGGCTCTACGCGGTCTTCGCAGCGCTGTCCTTCGGGTTCGTACTCAAGGCGGTCAAGGAGACTAAGGGTCGCGAACTGGAGGACATGACGGGTTAATGGACATGACGCAGCGGTGGCCTTAGCCCACCGGGGACTGAAGGCCACCGCTGCACGCCCTAGCGGCTAATCCTTGAGTTCAAAGAGGCCGGCCAGCCCACTGCCACCATGAGAACGACTCCCAAGGATCGCTCTGATCCCGCTGCGCCGCAAGCGCGGGTCGTCCAGCGACTCACGGCCGGCACCGCACTCGTAGGAGTCGCTGTAGCATTTGCTCTCGCAGCTGTCATCACATCGTCCACCGCTGCCACCCATTGTGAAGATATCCGAAATCCTCATAACGCTCCTTTTCGCTTCAGCCGATGGGCAAGTTATGCAGGCCAACAGAACTCAAGCGACCTGAGGAGGTTCTACGATGATGCGCTGTCCGTCAGATTATGCTGAGATGATGTGCACGCCTGGGACCGTCTTGCGAGACGATGCCCCCATCGTCGACGCAGTCCAGCGTTAGCGAACTCTTCCCCGTGTCACAACCACAGCATGTCAATCCGCCGTATTCGGCAGCCCCCAGGTGGCCCGAGCTGGCCCCCTTACTCTCCGTGGTCACGTAGTTACGAAGCTAGGCCATGCGGGGAGACAGTGCAACGACCTCTTTGGGTACACGACTAGTCACCGTGAGTAACGAATAGACTCAGGTGACGAGGACGGCGCGGAAGTCGTTGACGTTGGTCAGGGTGGGTCCGGTTACCACCTGATTACCTAGCGTAGCGAAGAAGCTGTGCCCGTCGTTGTTGGCCAGCGCCGCCGCGGCGTCCACTCCGAGCTGCCCGCCTCGGCGCAGCGTGTCAGGTCCGATCAGGGCCCCGGCCACCTCTTCTGACCCGTCGACGCCGTCGGTGTCGCAGGCGATGGCGTGGATGTCCTTGGCCCCGCGCAGGGCCAGGGCCAGGGCCAGGGCCAGCTCGACATTGCGGCCGCCGCGGCCGGTGCCGCGCACGGTCACGGTGGTCTCCCCGCTGGAGAGCAGCACGCACGGCGGTGGCGACGGCTGGCCGTGGCGGCGCACCTGGCGGGCGATGCCGGCCAGCACGATCCCGACCTCCCGGGACTCGCCCTCGATCGAGTCGCTGAGGATCACCGGTGTGACTCCGGCCTGGCGGGCCACCGCGGCGGCGGCTTCCAGCGACTGCTGCGGGGTGGCGATCACGTGATTGGTCACGCGGGCCAGCCGCGGGTCGTCAGGTCCGGGGCAACCCCGGGTCGTCTCCAAGTGCTCCCGGACTACCGGTGGCACCGGCACGTTACAGGCCGCCAGCACCGCCAGTGCCTGCGCCGGAGTGGACGGCTCCGCCACGGTAGGCCCGGAGGCGATCACGGCCGGGTCGTCGCCGGGCACGTCCGAGATCAGCAATCCCACGGTGGCAGCCGGGAACGCCGCCGCCGCCAGCCGGCCGCCTTTGATCGCGGACAGGTGCTTGCGGACCATGTTCATCGCCGCGATCGACGCTCCGGAGCGCAGCAGCGCCGTGTTGATCGCCTGCTTGTCAGCCAGAGTGATCCCCGGCGCGGGCAGCGCCAGCAGTGCCGAGCCGCCACCGGATATCAACGCCAGTACCAGGTCGTCGGCACTGAGACCGGACACCAACTCCAGGATCCGGCGCGCGGCCCGCTCACCGGCGGCGTCGGGCACCGGGTGCGCCGCCTGCACCACCTCCACCCACGAGCATGGCACCGCGTGCCCGTAACGGGTCACCACAAGTCCGCTCAGCGGACCGCCCCAGGTCTGCTCGACCGCCTGCGCCATCCGCGCCGACGCCTTTCCGGCGCCGACCACAACCACCCGCCCGGGCGGCCGCGCGGGCAGGAATCCCGGTACCCGCTGCAACGGGTCCGCGGCCACCACCGCCGCGTCGAACATCGCCCGCAACAGCGCGGGCGGATCACGCAGCTGGGAAGTCACACCGACCCGCGGGTTGCTATGCGTCTCATCGCTCCCTCTTGCCTCACGGGGCGGCGGGTGGATCATTTCGGGAGGTGCCGGAGACGGCAACTTGCGGCGGAAGTTGCCGTGAGTGGCACCTATGCACGCTACGACAGTCTTTCTCCTCAAACCTCACGGACAGTGACGATGCCCGGCTTGCGCGCGGCAAAGGCTCACGCCACCCGGCAGGATGGCTCGCGGCCCGCTAGGAAGTCCTCCAGGTTGTCCAGGACGAGCATGCCCATGGCGGTGCGAGTTTCCAGAGTGGCGCTACCCAGGTGGGGCAGTAGCACGGCGTTGTCCAGCTTGAGCAGATCCTGCGGGATCTCGGGTTCGCCCTCGTAGACGTCGAGTCCGGCGCCGGCGATCGTGCCGGACTGCAGCGCCTCGATCAGCGCGCGCTGGTCGATGACGTCGCCGCGGGCGCTGTTGACCAGGAATGCGGTGGGTTTCATCCGGTCCAGCGCGGCTGCGTCGATGAGGTGGGTGTTCTCGGCGCCGCCAGGCATGTGCAGGGAGACGAAGTCTGCGACGGCCAGCACCTCGTCGAGGGTG
Organism: Pseudonocardiales bacterium; assembly: GCA_025465385.1. Taxonomy (GTDB): domain Bacteria; phylum Actinomycetota; class Actinomycetes; order Mycobacteriales; family Pseudonocardiaceae. Next base: position 6,263 of record JAODNG010000586.1, on the reverse strand, counting down.
TCGGCCCGGTGGGCGCCGGGGATCCCGTGATCGGGCTCGAAGTCGGCCGGGTCGTAGAAGACCACCGGCATGCCGAAGCCGAAGTGTCCGCGGCGGGCCACCGCCACCCCGATCCGGCCCATGCCCACAATGCCCAGCGTCTTGCCGGTGACGTCGGCGCCCATCATGTGGGTGGGCCGCCACCCGGTCCAGCGCCCGGCGCGGACCTCGCGTTCCCCCTCACCGGCCCGGCGGGCGGCCATCAGTAGCAGGGTCATCGCGGTGTCCGCGGTGGTGTCGGTGAGCACTCGCGGGGTGTTGGTGACGACAATCCCCGCCTTGGCTGCGGCGGCGGTGTCGATGTGGTTGTAGCCGACGCCGAAGTTGCCGAGGAACTTCGTCCGCAGTTCCCCATCGAAGAGCTCAGCGGGCAGCCGGTCGGAGACGGTGGGCAGCACGATGTCGGCGTGTTCCAGCGCGGCGCGGAGCCCATCGGGCCCGAGTGGGACATCGTCAGCGTTGAGCCGCACGTGACCGAAGCGTCGCGTCAGCTCGTCCTCGACCGGAGACGGCCAGCGTCGGGTCACAACGATGACAGGCTCATCCACGGCGATCCTCCACTAGGTCAGCTGTGTGCTCAGAGAGCACGTGCGCCACGGTCTCACCAATGCACGACGGGTCGGGTGCCACCGTGATACCGGCCGCGGCCAGGATCTCCGCCTTCTCCTGGGCGGATTCCCCCACGGCAGAGACGATCGCACCGGCGTGGCCCATCTTGCGGCCCTTGGGGGCGGACAGGCCGGCGATGTAGGCGATCACGGGTTTGGTCATGTGATCACGGACGTAGTGCGCACCCTCGGCTTCCTGCGGGCCACCGATCTCGCCCACCATGACCACGGCGTCGGTGCCCGGGTCGGCTTCGAACAGTTCCAGATGATCACGGAAGGAGGACCCGTTCACCGGGTCACCGCCGATCCCGACCGAGGTGGACACACCGATGCCCAGCGCCTTCATCTGCGATGCGGCCTCGTAGCCCAGGGTGCCCGAGCGCCCAATCACCCCGACCCGTCCGGGGAGATAGATATGGCCGGGCATGATGCCCACCAGCGACTGCCCGGGTGAGATGGTGCCCGCGCAGTTGGGTCCGGTCAGCGTCATCCGCTGATGAGCCCGGTAGCGCCGCATGTAGCGCTTGACCCGCATCATGTCCTGCATCGGGATGCCATCAGTGATGCAGACGCAAAACCGGATCCCGGCGTCAGCGGCTTCCATGATGGAGTCGGCGGCGAACGGCGGCGGCACGAACACGATCGACGTGGTCGCCCCGGTTTCGGCCACCGCGTCCTTCATGGTGTTGAACACCGGACGGTCCAGCACCTGTTCGCCGCCCTTGCCGGGGGTAACGCCAGCGACCACGTTGGTGCCGTAGTCGATCATCTCCTCGGTGTGGAACCGCCCGATGCGCCCGGTGATGCCTTGCACCACCACGCGAGTGTGCGCGTCGATCAGGATGGCCATGTTTTTCCGAGACCCTCCACAACACTCATGCGCTGGCACCGACGGTGCCCACGACGGCGACGGCCTTGTGTGCCGCATCGGCCAGGCTGTCCGCGGTGATGATGGGCAGTCTGGAGTCTCGCAGAATCTGATGGCCCAGGTCGACGTGCGTGCCGGCCAGCCGCACCACCACCGGGATCTTGACGTCGAGCTCCTTGAACGCCGCCACGATGCCCTCGGCAACCCAGTCACAGCGGTTGATGCCGGCGAAGATGTTGATCAGCATCGCCTTGACCTTGGCGTCGTGCAGCACCGCACGAAACGCCTTGAGAACCCGCTCTGGTGACGCGCCGCCGCCAATGTCCAGAAAATTCGCCGGCTCTCCACCCGCAACTTTGATCATATCCATGGTCGCCATAGCCAGCCCCGCGCCGTTGATCATACAGCCGATGTCGCCGTCGAGGCCGACGTAAGCCAGCCCACGGTCGGCGGCGTGGCTTTCCCGTGCGTCTTCCTGGCTGCGGTCCCGCAGCTCGGAGATGTCGAGATGGCGAAACAGTGCGTTGTCGTCGAAGGACATCTTGGCGTCCAGCGCGACGATGCTGCCCTTGGTCGTCACGGCCAGCGGGTTGATCTCCAGCATGGTGGCGTCGAGGTCCCGGAAGGCGCGGTAGGCGCGGCGGAATATCCGGCTGGCCTCGGCGAGCAGCGCCGGTTCCAGGCCCAGCGCGAACGCGATCTCCCGCGCCTGGAACTCGAGAAATCCGGCCGCGGGGTCGATCGTCTTGCGCACCAAGGCTTCGGGATTGGTGGCCGCGAGCTCCTCGATATCCACGCCGCCCTCGGCGGAAGCGATGATGCACACCCGCTCGATGCGGCGGTCCAGCATGATGCAGAAGTACAGCTCGCGGGCGATGTCGGTGGCCTCCTCGACGTACACCCGGTAGATCAGCTTCCCGCGCGGCCCGGACTGTTTGGTGACCAATCGCCGGCCGAACATGCTATTCGCGACGTCCTGGACGTCACGGTCGGAATGGCACACCTTCACTCCGCCGGCTTCACCGCGGCCGCCGGCGTGTATCTGGGCCTTGACCACCCAAGCCGACCCGCCGATCTCGGTGCACCGGTAGGAGGCCTGCTCGGGGCTGTAGGCCAGCCCGCCATGGGGAATGGGTACGCCGAAGCGGGCCAGGATCTCCTTGGCTTGATATTCGTGAATGTCCACGCCCAACCCTCTCAGGCCCGGCTCGCGGCGGCGTTCCGGATCGCCTCGTCCATCGCGATCACGGTCTGGGCCATCCGCTCCGAGGCGGCGTCGATCATCTTGCCGTCCACAGCCGCGGCCCCCTTGCCCTGTGCCGCGGCCTGGCGCAGCGCTTCGATTATCCGTTGCGCTCGGTCAACTTCCGCTTCCGGCGGGCTGAACACCTCATTGGCCAGCGCGACCTGGCTGGGATGAATTGCCCACTTACCCTCAGCGCCCAGCGCGGCGGCCCGCCGGGCAGCGGCGCGGAATCCGTCGGGATCGGAGAAGTCACCGAATGGGCCGTCGATCGGGCGTAAACCATAGGCCCGGCAGGCCACGATCATCCGGGACAGCGCGAAATGCCACTGATCACCAGGATAGTCGGGGTTCAGGCCACCAATGCTCACGGTGCGGGCGCGGTTGCTCGCGGCATAGTCGGCCACCCCGAAATGCAGTGCCTCCAAGCGGCCAGGACTGCTGGCGATGGCTTCGACGTTCGCCATTCCGAGCGCGGTCTCGATCAGCGCCTCGATGCCGACCTTATTCGGGTAACCCTTGGCCTGTTCGATCTGGTTGATGAGGGCTTCCACGCAGTACAGATCCGCCGGTACCCCGACCTTGGGTACCAGGATGGTGTGCACCCGGTCGCCGGCCTGCTCCATCACGTCGATGACGTCGCGATACATGTAGTGCGTATCAAGCCCATTGATCCGCACCGACACCGTCTTACCCTTGGCTGCCCAATCGATGTCGCGCAGCGCCTCGACAACATTGCGGCGGGCCTGCTCCTTGTCCGCGGGAGCGACCGCATCCTCCAAATCCAGGAACACGAAATCGGCGGCACTGTCGGCCGCTTTGTCGATAAAGCTGGTGTTCGATCCCGGCACCGCCAGTTCACTGCGTTGCAACCGGGGCTGACGCATCGGGTGCAGGGTGTGGCTCATTGGGGGACTGCCTCCGCTTCCAGCGCCGCAGTCGCGCCGCGGTAGTAGTCCTGGGCCGCCGCGACGCCGGTCCCGAGCTCGATTTTCGCCCCGGCGTCGGCTAACGACATCTCCGCGCTGGCCAGCGCGGCAAGGCAGGCCACCTCGTTGAGGTCACCGATGTGACCGATCCGGAATACCTTGCCCGCCACCTTGGACAGACCCGCCCCGAACGACGTTCGGTACCGGTGGTACCCGATCCGGCAGACCTCCCCGGCGTCGACGCCCTCCGGGGTGCGAATCGCCGAGACGGTGTCGGAATACCACTTCGGATCCAGCGCACACAGCGAGAGGCCCAGCGCGTCGACCCCGCGACGGACCCCCTCGGCGAGCCGGTGGTGCCGCGTGAACACCTGCGGCAGGCCTTCGTCGAACAGCAGGTTCAGCGCGGCACGCAGGCCGTGCAGCATCGGCACAGACGGGGTGTAGGGGAAGTAGCCGAGGTCGTTGCTTGCAAGCATGTCCTCGAAGCTGAAGTAGCAGCGCGGCATCGTCGAGGACTTGTGCGCCTCTAATGCCTTGGCGCTGACCCCGAGCAGGGCCATCCCGGCCGGCATCATCAAGCCCTTCTGCGAGCCGCTCACCGCCAGGTCGACGCCCCAGGCCTCCTGCTCGAACGGGATAGACGCCAGCGACGACACCGCGTCGACGTACAGCAGCGCGTCCGAGCCGGCCGCGTCCATCACCGCCCGGACACCGGCGATGTCGGAGGTCACCCCGGTGGCGGTCTCGTTGTGACAGGCGAAGACCCCCTTGATGGACTTGTCCTCGCCAAGGTGACGCGCGTAGTCCTCCAACGGGACGCCCTCGCCCCATTCCCGCTCGATGCAGATGACGTCGAGACCGAGCCGCCGCGCCATACTGGCCCAGAGGTAGGAGAACTGACCGAAACTCGACATCAGCACCCGGTCACCCCGGTTAAGGGTGTTGGTGATCGCCGCCTCCCATGCCCCGGTCCCGGAGGAGGGGTACATGACGACCCGGCCGGTCTCGTTGGAGAAGACCGTCTTGAGGTCTGCGAACAGCGGCAGGGTCAGCTCAGGGAAGTCCGGCGCCCGGTGGTCCTGCATCGGCACGTTCATCGCGCAGCGCACCGCGTCCGGGACGTTGGTCGGACCGGGAATGAACAGGTGCACGGATCCTGCAGGCACTCCGTCACCGCCCTTCAGAGTGGGGTGCGAGCTGGGGATACAGCGGGTAACGCTTGGCCAGCACCCGGGTGCGCTCGCGCAGCGACGCTCGTTTGGCATCGTCGAGCTCACCGGTGAGTGCTTCGGTGATGATCTTGCCGATTTCTCGGAAGTCGGTTTCCTGCAGCCCCCGGGTGGCCAGCGGGGCGGTCCCGATCCGCAGGCCCGACGCGACGGCGGGCGGTCGGGGGTCGAAGGGCACCGCGTTGCGGTTGACGGTGACCCCGATCTCGGCGAGCCGGTCCTCAGCCTGCTTGCCGTCCAGCGGGGATTCCCGCAGATCAGCCAATAGCAGGTGGACGTCGGTGCCGCCGGTCAGGATGTTGATCCCGCCAGCGAGCATCTCCTCGGCAAGCGCTCGCGCGCCGGCGCGGGTGCGCCGTTGGCGTTCCCGGAACTCCTCCGATGCGGCGATCCGCAGCGCCACCGCCTTGGCGGCGATCACGTGCATCAGCGGGCCACCCTGCCATCCAGGGAAGGTTCGAGAGTTGATCTTTTTCTTGAACTCCTCCTTGCAGAGGATCATGCCGCTGCGCGGACCGCATAGCGTCTTGTGGATCGTCGTGCTGACGACGTCGGCGTAGGGCACCGGGCTGGGGTGCTCGCCGGCGGCGACCAGACCGGCGAAGTGCGCCATGTCGACGAACAGGTAGGCGCCCACCTCATCGGCGATCTCCCGGAACCGGGCGAAGTCGAGCTGGCGGGGATAGGCCGACCAGCCGGCGAGGATCATTTTCGGCCGGTGCTCCTTGGTTAACCGGGCGACTTCCTCCATGTCCACCCGGGAGGTCTCGCGGTCCACGCCGTAGGGCACCACGTGGTAGTTCAGCCCAGAAAAATTGATCTTCATGCCGTGCGTGAGGTGCCCGCCGTGGTCGAGCTTCATCCCCAGGAACGTGTCACCATGGTCCATCAGGGCGCTGAAGACGATGGCGTTGGCCGACGCGCCGCTGTGCGGCTGCACGTTGGCGTGCTCGGCTCCGAACAGCTCCTTGGCCCGATCGATGGCCAGCTGCTCCGCCACGTCGACGTACTCGCAACCGCCGTAGTATCGCCGCCCCGGGTAGCCCTCCGCGTACTTGTTGGTAAGCACCGAGCCCTGGCAGTCCAGCACGGCCTGGGGCACGAAATTCTCCGAGGCGATCATCTCCAGGGTGTTCTCCTGGCGGGCGAGCTCGTTGCCGAGCACCGCGGCGATCTCAGGGTCGACCTCGGAGACCGGCTTGGTGAAGAAGTCAGCGGGCAGCGCACTCATCGGCGAATCCTCGGCTTGTAGGGCTGCCGCGTCGGCAGGGATGGTGATCGGCGAACCCCCCGTCGGGCAGCATATCGACGCAACGCCCGGACAGACAGCCTCGTCTCAATCAC
>JAODNG010000584.1 GCA_025465385.1 Pseudonocardiales bacterium | reverse complement strand
GGCCAGTCGCCAACCGGAACCAAGCTCGCCTCGTGCGCCCAGCACTCCACCAGCAGGCGAGGACGGCGTATCGGGTACCCCCATGCGGCGTCGTCGAGCAGTTCCCTCGGGTACGGACCGAGCCGGCTGAACATCGGTAGGTAGTGCGCCCGAGCTAACACGGTGACCGAGTCCAATTGCAGCAACCGGATCCGACGCAGCACCCGCACCAGATGCCGCCGAGTCACCGTCCCGGTGGGTCGCGCATCGGCAAAGCCTTGCGCGGCCAGGGCGATGCGCCGGGCGCTGTCTTGTCCCACGATCTCCACGGTCACCGATGCTGCCATCTGGCACCGACAGTTCCGGCGCTAACGCCCGGATACGTCTGCGTTCCGGCTACCGCATACCGTGGTGACATGGCAGTGGCGCGGGTGCGCGCGGCGACATCTGAGGACGTTTCCACCTTAGCCGCGCTGCATGTCGCCACCTGGCGCGCCGCTTACTCCGAGCTGTTGCCGCCGGGCGTCCTCGACGAGCTCGATGCACCGCACCTGCGAGAAGTCTGGGCCGACGCCATCGAGGGTGGGGCCACGGTGTTGATCGCCACCGAAGGCGACGATCCGGTCGGGTTCGTGGTGGCCGGTCCGGCACCCGAAGAGGACGTGGCCGCTGCCGATGGCGCGTTACCCCCTGACGCGGGGCGCACCGTGCTGGTGAGCACCCTGTTGGTAGAACCCAGGTGGGGACGTCGAGGCCACGGCGGCCGATTGCTCGCTGCCGCCGCGGCAGCGCTACGCGACGCCGGCGCCACCCGGGGAATCGCCTGGGTGCCCGCCGAGGATCCGGCCTCACTGAGCTTCTACCGGCGCGCCGGCTGGCACCCCGACAGCACCGTACGCACCCTCGACGCCGGCGGCCGACTGCTGCGCGAGATCCGCCTAACCGGCCCTCTAGATCTCGTACTCACCTAACCACCGTCGCCCGCGTCCCTGGAAATCGCCGTTCGGAGCCGAATAGCGATCAGGCATGCGGGCTACAGATCGAGCAAAGGTTCTAGGCCTACAGTCAGGCCTGGGTGGTTGAGCACCGAGCGGACGGCTAGCAGGACGCCGGGCATGAAGGAGGAGCGGTCGAGGGTGTCGTGGCGGATTGTCAATGTCTCACCCTCGGTACCGAACAGCACTTCCTGGTGCGCAACGAGCCCAGTCAAGCGCACCGCATGGACTCGAACCCCGTCGACGTCGCCGCCCCGGGCCCCCGGCAGGAGGCGGGTGGTGGCATCCGGGGACGAGCCCATTCCGGCCTGTGCGCGCGCCGCTGCGATGAGTGCCGCGGTGCGGGCCGCGGTGCCCGACGGTGCGTCGGCCTTGCGCGGATGGTGCAGCTCTATGATCTCGACGGATTCATAGAATCGGGCGGCCATCGCGGCGAAACGCATCGACAGGATCGCGCCGATGGCGAAGTTGGGCGCGATCAGTACGCCGAGATCGGGCTTAGGTGCAAGCCATTCACGGACCTGGGACACCCGGGCCTCGGTGAAGCCTGTAGTCCCCACGACGGCGTGAATGGACTGGTCTACGCAGAAGCGCACGTTATCCATCACCACGTCGGGATGAGTGAAGTCAACGACGACCTCCGCGCCCGCGTCAGCGACGTTGAACATCCAGTCGCCCGCATCGACCATCGCGACGAGTTCCATATCCTCAGCGGCGTCCACCGCCTTGCACACCTCGGTCCCCACCCGACCGCGCGCCCCGAGCACCCCGACCCGGATGGGGTTGTCCGCCGAGCGGTTCGCAGCGGGCATCTGCTCCGCGGAGGTCATGCGATCAACTCCGCTATCTCGTCGGGCAGATCGTCGGCATCAGCGTAGGGCCCTACGACCGCAGCGGTGATCGGTTGGCGGAGCAGCTCGCGGGCGAGCGCACCGACCTGCTCCCCAGTCACCGCGTCGATCCGTCGAAGCTCATCTTCGACGGTCTCGTGCTCGCCGTGATTGAGCTCTGCCATCCCGATCCGGGTCATCCACGACGGCGCGTCCTCTAGGCCCAGCACCAGCCCACCACGCAGCTGCCCCTTGCCACGAGCCAGCTCAGTAGCGGAGAGGCCGTCCCGGGTCAGGGCGGCCAGCACGTCACCGATCACCACCGCCACCTCACCCAGCCGGCCCGGCGAGCAGCCGGCGTAGATCGACAGGCTGCCGATGTCGGCGTAAGAGTCCACCGCGGAGTAGACCTCGTAGGCCAGTCCCCGCTGCTCACGGACCTGCTGGAACAGCCGCGAGCTCATCCCGCCACCCAGCACGGCGTTGAGCACGCCCAGCGCGTACCGCCGTTCGTCGTGGCGGTCCATCGCCGGGACGCCAAGCATGAGGTGGGCCTGTTCGGATGAATCGGGGCACAACGCCAGTGCGCGCCGACCGGTGACGTGCGCCCGACCGCGACGGGGGCGCACGGGTTGTGCACAACCGGTCAGGTGCGATCCGAAACTACGGACCGCCGCAGCCACTACCGCATTGTGCGTGACGTTGCCGGCTGCTGTCAGAACCATCCGTTCCGGGGTGTAACGACGCCGGTAGAAGCGGTTCAACGCCTCGCGGCGCATTGCGCTTACCGACTCCTCCGTGCCCAGGACCGGGCGGCCGAGTGGATGCGACCCGAACAATGCGGCACAGAACTCGTCGTGCAGAAGTTCCTCCGGGTCGTCGTCGCGCATCGCGATCTCTTCGAGCACCACGCCGCGCTCGGTCTCCACGTCGGCTGGGTCAAGCAAGGCGTCACCCAGCACGTCGCACACCACATCGATCGCGAGCTCAAGGTCGCAGTCGAGCACGTGGGCGTGATAGCAGGTGCAGTCCCTGGTGGTGAACGCGTTGAGCTCACCACCCACCGCGTCGATCTCCTCGGCGATGGCCGCCGCGGAGCGTCGCGCGGTGCCCTTGAACAGCAGGTGCTCCAGGTAGTGCGCCGCGCCAGCCACCGGGGCAGGCTCGTCTCGCGAGCCCACCGCCACCCACATCCCCACGGCAGCCGACCGGGAGCCAGCCATCTGCTCGGTCACCACCCGCAAGCCGGAGGGCAACACGCTGCGCTGAAGCGTCCCATCCTGAGCTACGCCAGCCAGAGACATTGCGCCGTGGGGATGTGGCCGGGCGATCACGTGCCGGCCGGAACCTCAGCCGTGTCCGTGGCGGGTGCGGCACCAGAAACTGCGACGTTGGCAGCATCGTTTTCGCTCACTGGCACCAGACTGATCTTGCCGCGGTTGTCGATGTCCGCCACCTCCACGCGCAGCTTGTCGCCAACCTTCACCACATCCTCGACCTTGCCGATGCGCTTGCCGTTGCCGAGCTTGGAGATGTGCACCAGCCCATCCTTGCCGGGTACCAGCGAGACGAAGGCGCCGAAGGCTGCGGTCTTCACCACAGTCCCGAGGAAGCGCTCCCCCACTTTCGGTAGCTGCGGGTTAGCGATCGCATTGATCCGGTCGATGGCGGCCTCCGCGGACGGGCCGTCGCTGGCGCCGACGTAGATCGTGCCGTCGTCCTCGATGGAGATGTCCGCGCCGGTTTCCTCGGTGATCGAATTGATCATCTTGCCCTTCGGGCCGATCACCTCGCCGATCTTGTCGATCGGGATCTTGATCGCGGTGACCCGCGGGGCGAACGGGCTCATCTCATCCGGCCCATCGATGGCTTCCGCCATCACCGCAAGGATGGTCAGCCGGGCGTCTCGGGCCTGGGACAGCGCCCCGGCCAGCACCTCCGACGGGATCCCGACCAGCTTGGTGTCCAGCTGCAATGCGGTGACGAATGCGCTGGTGCCGGCGACCTTGAAGTCCATATCGCCGAAGGCATCCTCGGCGCCCAGGATGTCGGTGAGCGCGACAAAAGCGGCCTGACCATCGACTTCACCCGACACCAGACCCATCGCGATACCAGCCACCGGTGCCTTGAGCGGAACGCCCGCGTTGAACAGCGACATCGTCGACGCGCATACCGAGCCCATCGAGGTGGAGCCGTTGGAGCTCAGCGCCACAGACACCTGACGAATCGCGTAGGGGAATTCCGCACGACTGGGCAGCACCGGCACCAGCGCACGCTCAGCCAGCGCACCGTGACCGATCTCGCGCCGCTTGGGGGAGCCCACCCGGCCGGTCTCGCCGGTGGAGTACGGCGGGAAGTTGTAGTGGTGCAGGTAACGCTTGGTGGTCTCCGGACCCAGTGAGTCGATCTGCTGCTCCATGCGCAGCATGTTCAGCGTGGTGACGCCGAGGATCTGGGTCTCGCCGCGTTCGAACAGCGCCGATCCGTGCGCCCGAGGAATCAACTCGACCTCAGCCGACAGCGGGCGGATATCGGTGATACCCCGGCCGTCGATGCGCACCTTGTCGCGCAGGATGCGCTGGCGTACTGCTGATTTAGTCAGGGCTCGGAACGCCGCGCCGATCTCCTTCTCCCGGCCCGCGAAGCGCTCACCCAGCCGCTCCAAAGCGCTGGCCTTGAGCTCGTCGAGCCGGCTCTCCCGCTCTTGCTTGGCCGCGATGACCAGCGCCTGCGCCAGCTCGTCGGCCACCACCTCGCGGACGGCTTCCAGGACGTCGGGTTGGTAAGCGGGGAAGGTCGGAAATTCCAGTTCCGGACTCCCCGCTGCCGCGGCCAGTTCCTGCTGGGCCTGGCACAGAGTGCGGATGAAGGGTTTGGCGGCTTCCAGCCCGGCGGCCACCACGTCCTCGGTTGGCGCCTGGGCACCACCGGCGATCAGCTCGATGGTGGCCTCGGTGGCCTCGGCCTCAACCATCATGATCGCCACATCGCTGGTTGCGCCGTCGCCGACGATCCGACCGGCGACGACCATGTCGAAGACGGACCGGCCGATCTGCTCATGAGTCGGGAAGGCGACCCACTGGCTGCTGCCTCCCTCCTGGCTGACCAGGGCTACCCGGGTAGCGCCGATCGGGCCGGAGAACGGCAGCCCGGACAGTTGGGTGGATGCTGACGCGGCATTGATCGCCAGCACGTCGTAAGGGTCAGCCGGGTTAAGGCTGAGCACGGTGACGACGACCTGGACCTCGTTGCGCAGGCCGTCGACGAAGCAGGGCCGCAGCGGGCGGTCGATCAGCCGGCAGGTGAGGATCGCGTCGGTGGACGGACGGCCTTCCCGGCGGAAGAAGGAGCCGGGGATGCGCCCGGCGGCGTACATCCGCTCCTCGACGTCGACGGTCAACGGGAAGAAGTCGAACTGGTCCTTAGGGTGCTTGGATGCCGTGGTGGCGGACAGCAGCATCGTCTCATCGTCGAGGTAGGCGACGACGGAACCTGCGGCTTGCCGGGCCAGCCGACCAGTCTCGAAGCGCACAGTGCGGGTACCGAAGGCGCCGTTGTCGAGTAAGGCGATCGTCTCGTGCACCGTCTGGGTAGAGGTGGTAGTGGAGTCGGTCAATTCTTCTCCTCCTCGCGACACGAACCGCTGGTGAAACCATCGGCGAGGGAACGAGGACGGCGGACCGGTCTTCGATCGAAGCCCCCGGAGCGTGTGACGTGCTCCCGGGAGCCACTACCGAGGACCGGCGGACGACGGTCCCGACGACGGTGACGAGGCGGCTCGTGCGCGATGTGTGGTTGTGTATCCGTGCTGGCTCAGGGTCAGCGGGCTCAGGGTCAGCGGGCTGGAGAATCAGCGGCGCAGGCCGAGGCGCTCGATCAGGGATCGGTAGCGCGCGATGTCGACCTTGGCGAGGTAGTTCAACAAGTTGCGGCGGCGGCCGACCATGAGGAGCAGGCCGCGCCGCGAGTGATGGTCGTGTTTGTGCTGCTTGAGGTGCTCGGTAAGGTCCATGATGCGCTTGGTCAGCAGGGCGACCTGCGCTTCCGGAGACCCGGTGTCCCCCCCACGCAGCCCGTATTCGGCCAGGATCTCAGTCTTCTGTGCGGTGGACAGCGCCACGAATTCTTCTCCTGTCATCTTGTACCGTGTAAGCCGCGAATTACGCGCGGATGAGTCACGGGTCCAACCGCCACGGACCGCAGCTGGACCTCTGGGGAGGTTACCAGCTTACCTGACGTCGCTTTCCTGGCCGGGGCCGGCGGCGCGCCGAAGCACTGCGGCGAGCACTGGGAACCGGTCCTGCAGCAGTCCCGCTGCGGCAGCCAGCTCGGCCGGATCAGCCACCGCACGCAGCGCCGGGACGAGCACCTCGTCCCCATAATTCTCGACGGACGATATCTCCGCACCGGCGGTCGACTCACCGCCCGTCGACCAGCTCAGGGTGGACCCGCTGACCGTCGAGCCGCTGACAGTGGGCCGGCTGACGGTGGGCCGGGAGTCGCGCACCTCCTCCAGCGCAGCCCGGATCGCGGTTGGATCACCGGAGGCAACCGCCGGAGTGAGCACCCGACGCTCCAGCAGCACCATCCGGGCCAGCACCGCAGGATTACCGATCTTCGCTCGACGCCCGCTCATCAGCTGGCTAAGCATGGGCGCGCTCAACCCGAGAACTTCGGCCAACTGCGCCTGCGAAACGTTGAAGGCGACCACGAGTCGCCGCACACGATCGCCGAGCGGTTCCCCGTACCACTCGCGCTGCCGGGCGACGTTGCGCGCAACGGCACGCTGTTCATCCACCGGCCTCCCCTTCCGTGCCCTCTACATACATCAGCCGGCCCGGTCGAGCGCCTTTCGCGTGCGCACCACGTCGTCGTCGATCTGGGTGACGAGCTCTTCGGGGGTGTCGAAGCGGCACATGCCGCGCAGCCGCTTGACGAAGTCCAGCGCCACCCGCTCGCCGTAGAAGTCCTCATCCAGATCCAGCACGAATGCCTCCACCCGGCGTTCGCGTCCAGAGAAGGTGGGGTTCGTGCCGATCGAGACTGCCGCCGCCAGGTCCCGACTGCGGTGCACAGATCGGAAGAGCA
>JAODNG010000574.1 GCA_025465385.1 Pseudonocardiales bacterium | reverse complement strand
CCGCGCACCCTCATGATCCCGCGGCCCGTCATTACCCCGCGCACCCTCATGATCCCGCGGCCCGTCATTACCCCGCGCACCCTCATGATCCCGCGGCCCGTCGCTGGCCCGCGGCTGCGGCGCGTGGTCGCGAGGTGCGTCATTGTGATCGAATCCGGCAGTCTCGTGGCGAGCCTCGGCGTGGTCCTCATGCCAGTTACCGGTGCTGTGCGGGAAGGACCAACCCAAGTCAGCGAGCGGCGCGCTAGCGCCAGCATGCGTCGTGGCCACATTCCGCAACAGTTCCGAGACGAGGCGTTCGCCGCCTCGAACGTCTAGGTCCGCAAGTCCTTCGGTAACAACTGAACTATCCATTTCGCAATCCCTCCTCGTGGCCGCCCTATTCCCGGGCGACTTCGAAGGTGACGCTAGGACCCGCTCCTGTGGCTTCGCTGTGTGCTCGCTGTGGGTCCGACCAGAGCACCACAGAGCCCGAAGAGCACCCGTTCACAGGGAACGCACAGCTAAAACCAACTTGACTTGTTGTTTCCGCGGCTAGGTTCCTGCCCGGTGGGAGAAATCTCCTGAAATAGCGCAAGACCAGTGGATGATCGGAGTGAGACATGAGCCTCTGTGTGGGAGTCGCGCTTAGCGGGGATTCGGTCAGCGCCGTCGCGGCCGATGAGAGTACGCGGGCTTCAACTCCTGATCGGGTTTCTGTGCCGGCGCTCCTGGTGATCGCGCCCGAGGTGGGCGCCCTGGTAGGGCCTCAGGCCGAGCGGTGTGCCGCATCCGGGGTTGGCGCGGTGTTTCGTGACTTCGCTGATCGCGTCGGCGACCCGGTACCGGTGGTGGGTAGTGACGGCAGTTGCCGGTTGGGGGCGGACTTGCTGGCCATGACGATAGGAGGCGTCTTACGGAAACACGCCGCCGGTTCCAATCTCGCGCACCTCGCAATTGCTCACCCCAGCGACTGGGGACCGTACGAGCTGTCGGTCTTACGTTCTGCGTTGACCTGCACCGAAGCCGAGGGGATACCGACATCGCTCGTGAGCAGCCCGATCGCAGCTGCTATCACGGCGGTCGGTGTTGGAATGATGAATTCGTCCGAGACGGCCATCGTTGCCGACATCTGCAACCAAGGTACCGAGGTCGCGCTGGTGACCGGCGCAGCAAACCACGTGGGACGCCTCGTTGCGGCCTCTCGCACTGACGATCTGGGCTCTGCCGCGCTCGACCGCGCGCTAGCCAGGCACGTGCTTGAACAGGTACGCGGTCAGCTACCCGCATCAGACTTGCAGGATTTCGCCAATCGGGGAATCGTGCGAGACGTCGTCGCGGCCAGTCGACTAGCGCGTCAAGACCTCGTTCGACACACATCTGCCGTCGTTGACGTGCGGTTGCCCGCGCACAGCGTGCCTGTGCGGATCGTCCGTGCAGAGTTCGAATCGCTGGCCCGCGAACCAATCCACGCAGGGTTATCCAGCATTGCTCACTTGATGGATTACGCGCATGACAATGGTATTGAGGTGAGTGCCATCGTGCTCACCGGCGAGGTCGCCAGGACGCCATTGCTCACCGAACTGATTTCAGCGCAATGGTCTACTCGAGTGGTCATCCCCCCGTCCCCGGAATGGGCTACGGCGAGCGGAACAGCACACATTGCCGTAGGCCGTTCGCAGCCTGGTCTAATCACACCGTTGAGCCCTGAACGTCCGAACGTGTCGAACCCGGCCCGGCCGCAACCGGTGCAAAGTAGAGCCGATAGGCCACAACTGCTCCGGCGCGACCCCAAAATTCCAACCAGCTCTTCCCAGGCCAGGCCCGCCGCTTCCGGTGTGCAGGCCGCCGCCAGCGAGCGGAAATGGACGCTGAGGTGGGGCGCAATCCAGCTGACCGCAGCGCTCATCTCCGATTCCCACGGAGAGCCGAGCGACCACCATGACCGCAGTCCGTCCTGGCGTTCCCGCGCCGTTCCGCGACACGGCTAACTCGCTGATTAGCGGTCCGACGGGGCATACGTGGTCAGTATTGGACAACGACCTATCCGTATCTCAGCCAGGGAGGCAGTGCGACGTGCGGCAGGCTCACGACGCTGCCGCCGTCAAGTCGTAGAGCGTGACGCTGTCGACCGTGCGGCCGGTAAAGTGCTGCGCTACCCAGTCCTCGATCTGCCGGCTGGTGTTGGCGCCACCGTCTGGTCGGCCGAAGCTGCCGCCACCGACAAAGTAATAGATCTTTCGCTGAGCGACGTACTGTTCGAACTGCTTAAGGTGGGTGACAGGACGGTGCCGTTGAACCCGCCCACCGGCATCACCGGGTCGCTGGTGGCGAGCTGGTAGCCGGCCGCGGTATTCGAGCCGGCCGCCGCGGCTACCCAGGTATATCGGCTGGCGTCGGCCCGCACCAGCGCGATGAGCTTGGCTGCTCGGGTTACTGCCGCCCAGTAATCCGCCGATCCTGCCCCCATGACCGCCGGGGGCTCTCGACCGGCCAGAGGGAGGCGGTCCGCTGGGCGACGCGCCGAAGCCGGCATTCAGTCGGGCACGACGGAATGGTGCGAAACCGTCGAACCCACCTCGGCTGTGGCCGAAGCCGCCTGGATCGCCGCGGAAACTGCCGGTACCGAACGCAGCGCTGGGTCCCGCGGAGGGGATCGCGCCACCGTGCGGGCTGGCTGCCGTGTCGACGGCATAGGCCGCTGGTTCGGCAAGCGCGGTCAGTAATGCAGCGCCGGCGACGACAATCCCAAGCCGGCGGCCCATCCGGGATGCCGGAAACCGCCTCCCCGCTGACAGGCCATCGACAGCTACCAGACCGATAACCACCACAGCGACCCTCAGCCACGGCACGAAGTCCGGGGTTCGGGCCAGCACCGCCCAGGCCCACACCACGGTGACCAGCAACGCACTGACCAGCAGGATGCGAGCCGCCGTCGTGTCCCGGGCGGCGCCACAGCTCACTCGTCCCAACGCCAACGAGCGCGCCAATGGCCGGAGCTAGCACGACGGCGTAATAGGCACGACGGTGTAATAGGGATGGATGATGCCTTGCCCGAAGCTCAGCACCGCGGCGGTGACGAGCAACCAGCCGCCCACAGTAGTGCCGAGGGATGCAGCCGATCGCTGCGCGGCGCCGCGGACAGCACGGTCGTCATAGCGGCGACGATGCTGGCGAGAGCTGCACAG
>JAODNG010000541.1 GCA_025465385.1 Pseudonocardiales bacterium | reverse complement strand
GCTGTGGGGGGCGCACGTACTGATCACCAAACGATCTCTGTAGCATCAGTGGCGAAACCTGCTGGTGCCGCTGGTCCCGATGGCCGTCGCGATCTTTGCGCTGGTCATGTTGCAGCCCGATCTGGGTACCACGATCACGCTGGCCGTGGTGCTACTCGCACTGCTGTGGTTCGGCGGTGCGCCGCTTGAGCTGTTCGGCGCGATCGTGATCGCGGCCGTCGCCGGGGCGGTCGCGATGGCCGTCCTCGCCGGCTACCGATCGGTGCGGATCCAATCGTTCCTGCACCCGGGCTCCGACCCGCAGGGTGCGGCGTACCAGGCCCGCCAAGCGATGTTCTCACTGGCTGACGGCGGCTGGTGGGGGGTGGGGCTGGGACAGGGCAGCGCCAAATGGGACTACCTGCCCAACGCGCACAACGACTTCATCTTCGCGATCATCGGTGAGGAGTTGGGCTTTCTGGGCTGCCTGGTCGTGTTGCTGCTGTTCGGCACGCTGGCCTACGTCGGGATTCGGATCGCGGCGCGCAACACCGACCCGTGGATCAAGCTGGTGTCCGCGACCGTGACCACCTGGCTCGTCGGTCAGGCCGCAATCAACATCGGCTACGTTGTCGGCTTGCTGCCGATTACCGGAATCCCGCTGCCGCTGATCTCCTCCGGAGGCACCTCCATCGCCTTGACGATGCTGGCCTTCGGGCTGCTGGCCAACTTCGCCCGGCACGAACCGCAGGCGGTGTCCGCGTTGCGTCACCAGTTCGCCCGGTCCGGGCGCCATGGTGCGCTGTCGCGACTGTTGCAGCTGCGCCCCCCGGTGCCCTACGTGCCCGCGCCGCGGTCTCGCGCCGGAGGTTGGCCCCCCCCGCCCAGCCGGGGCAGGCGGTGAAGCCGTTATCTGTGGTGATCGCCGGGGGCGGCACCGCAGGACACATCGAACCAGCGTTGGCGCTGGCTGACGCGGTGCGCCGGGCGGCTCCAGAGGCGCGGATCACTGCGCTGGGCACCCAGCGTGGGCTGGAGACCACCCTGGTGCCGCAGCGTGGCTACCCACTGGAGCTCATTCCCGCGGTGCCGCTGCCACGACGCCCGAGCGCGGATCTCTTAGCGCTGCCAGTGCGGATCCACGCGGCGGTGCGCCGGGTCCGGGAAGTGCTCGACGCCGTCGCCGCCGATGTGGTGGTCGGCTTCGGCGGTTATGTCGCGCTGCCGGCCTACCTCGCCGCGAGGGGTCGGGTGCCGATCCTCGTCCACGAGGCCAACGCCCGGGCCGGGCTGGCCAACAAGATCGGGGCGCGGTTCGCCGACCGGATCTTCGCCGCAGTACCCGACAGTGGGCTGCCCCGCGCCGAAGTGATCGGGATCCCGCTGCGGCAGGCGATCGCGTCGCTGGACCGGCCCGCGTTACGGGCCCAGGCCCGGGAGCACTTCGGCCTGGACCCGGCGGCGCCGACCCTGCTGGTGACCGGTGGTTCGCAGGGGGCGCGCTCGCTGAACACCGCGGTGTCGGGCGCGGCTGCCGAGCTCGGCGCCGCCGGCATCGGGGTGCTACACGCCCATGGGCGGCGCAACACCGTGGAGGTGGCGGTGGTGCCGGGGGCACCGCGCTACGTCGCGGTGCCGTACCTGGAGCGGATGGATCTGGCGCTGGCAGCCGCTGATCTCGCGATCTGCCGGGCGGGCGCGATCACCGTCGCTGAGCTGTCCGCCGTCGGCCTTCCCGCGCTGTATGTGCCGCTACCGCACGGTAACGGGGAGCAGGCGCTCAACGCCCGTCCGCTGGTGCAGACCGGGGGCGCGGTGCTGGTAGCAGATGCTGACCTCACACCTGCCAGGGTCGTCAAGGAGGTGGTGGGGCTCCTCACCGATCCACGCCGACTCGGGGAGATGAGTGCCGCCGCGCGGGTAGCCGGTCATCCGGACGCTGACGATGTGCTGGCCGCGATCGTGTTGGAGGCTGCTCAGTGACGGCTGGAGCTGCCTCCCCATCGGCAGCTACCCCTGCCCTGCCACCGCAGCTGGTCCGCGCCCACTTGATCGGGATCGGCGGTGCCGGGATGAGCGGGGTGGCCCGGATCGTGCTGGCCCGCGGTGGCGCGGTGTCCGGTTCGGACGCCAAGGACTCAGGCGCGCTACTCGCGCTACGGGAGTTAGGTGCAAAGGTGACCGTCGGGCACGCCGCGGCCAACCTCGACCAACTCGATGCGAACCCTACTGCGATCATCAGTACCAAGGCGGTGCACCAGACCGATCCCGACAATCCGGAACTCGTCGAGGGCGCCCGGCGCGGTATCCCCGTGATCCACCGCTCGGCGGCGCTGGCCGCCCTGATGAGCGGCTACCGGGTCGCCTGCGTCACCGGTACCGCCGGCAAGACCTCCACCACCTCGATGCTCACGGTTGCGTTGCAACATTGTGGCGCCGATCCGTCGTTTCTCATCGGTGGCGACCTCACCCAGTGCGGCACCGGCGCCCACCATGGTGGCGGCGACATCTTCGTGGCCGAAGCCGACGAGAGTGACGCCACCTTCCTGGCCTACTCGCCGGACGTGGCTGTCGTCACCAATGTCGAGGCTGATCATCTGGACCACCACGGCACGGTCGAGGCTTACACCGCCTGTTTCGATGCTTTCGTCAGCTGTCTAGCCCCGGACGGGGTGCTGATCGCTAACGTCGATGATCCCGGATCCGCCGCGCTGGCGGATCGAGCCGCCGCGTCCGGGGTGCGAGTGCGCCGCTACGGCCGGCTTGCTGCCGCGGCGGCCGGCGCCCGGCTGCTGGCCTATACCCCCGACGGTGGGCGGGGCACCGCGACCCTGGAGCTGACCGGATCGGATGGGGCGTCGCACCGGGTGCAACTTCAGGTCGCGGCGCCCGGGGAGCACATGGCGAGCAACGCCGTCGCGGCATTGTTGGCCGGCCTGGAGCTGGGCGCACCGCTGCCTGGTCTGCTGGCGGGGCTAGCCGCCTTCGGCGGGGTGCGCCGCCGGTTCGAGCTCATCGGACAGGTGGCCGGCGCGCGGGTCTACGACGACTACGCCCACCATCCGACGAAGGTGGCGGCCGCGCTGCGTGGCGCCCGCCAGGTGGTGGGGCCGGGGCGGTTGCTGGTGGCGTTCCAGCCGCACCTGTACTCCCGTACCCGGGACTTCGCCGCCGAGTTCGGGACTGCGCTGGCGCTGGCCGACGTGGTGCTGCTGTTGGACGTCTACGGGGCCCGGGAGGATCCGTTGCCGGGCGTCACCGCAGCACTGATCGCGCAAGCGGTGCCATTGCCGGCGGATTGTGTGTTCTACGAGCCGTGCTGGGTTGATGTGCCCGGACGGCTGGCTGATCTGGTACGACCCGGCGACGTGGTAGTCACGATGGGAGCCGGGGACGTGACGATGCTCGGTCCTCGGCTACTTGCCGAGCTGGCTCGCCGGGGACACTCCACCTCGGGGTCTGCCAAGGCTGGCTCCGCCATCGGCGGCGCGGGTCCGCCGTGAAAGCGTCGGGTCCCGGTGCCTCGGGCGCCCGCCGGCGATCTCGTCGCGATACGCCTCGTCCGTCCGACGTCGCGCGACATCGCGGTGCGGCGCGTCGGATCACCGCAGCCGAAGAACCCCATGATCGCCGTTTCGGAAGTATCAATCGCGCCCAGCGCGGCTCTCGCTTCCCGAATGGCGATCATGCGACGGTGCCGTCGCACCGTGCCGCTGCGCCGCTGGTTGCTCGCTCCGGCGCCGAGATTGCGCAGCCGCCGGCGCAGGGCCCGTCCAGACCAGTCCGAAGGTGGCTGCTCTGGACGGCCGCCGGGATGGTGGTGCTGGCCTCAGTCGGTGGCGGGACGTGGGTGCTGCTGGTCAGTTCGTTGTTCGACGCTCGTTCCGTAGCGGTGGCGGGCACCAAAGAGCTTCCCGCCGATGTCGTGAAGGCGGTCGCGGCGGTGCCGTTAGGAACGCCGATGTTGCGGCTGGACACCACGGCGATCGAGCGCCGGGTTGCCGCGGTGCCTCGGGTGGCCAGCGTGCAGGTGCGGTGCAGCCTGGACGGCACGGTGCGAATCGAACTCGCTGAACGCATCCCGGTCGCGGTCGTGCGTCGCGGCAACGGCGTGCACCTGGTCGACGCCACCGGAACTGACTACGCGACGGTGCCCGGCGAGCCGCCCGGCTTGCCCGAGTTGCGGTCGGACCGAGTCGGGCCCCGGGACGCCGCCACGATAGCGGCGCTGACGGTGCTGACCGGGCTGCCCGACTGGCTGCGGGCTCAGGTGCATTCGATAGCCGCGAACTCTCCCGCTGACGTCGTGCTGCGACTGGATGGTGGCCGCCCGGGTACGGGGCGCAGCGGTACCGGCCGGGAAGTGCGCTGGGGCGGCGTCGAGGACAGCGCGCGCAAGGTAGCCGTACTGGGCCCGCTCCTGAGCCAGCCCGGCAAGGTCTACGACATCTCCAGTCCAGCGTTGCCCACCATCGCCTGACAAAGAGATACGGCTGCCGCATACACTCGCCTCGCCGGATCGCCGACCCTCTCGGCGTGCCTGCTGGACCCTGCCGGTGCGGGTGCCTACCGTCGCTCAAGACAAAGCTGACATAACTCTAATCCTTTAGCTGAGGTTGAGGGTTCTGCCACGCCGAGGGGAGCAGGAATGTCCGGACGTCGGCAGGGTGCTGGCAGCGACGAGGAAGGCCGCACTGTGTGCGACATCGAAGGCGCAAGCGAATGAACCCCCCGCACAACTACCTCGCCGTGATCAAAGTCGCCGGAATCGGCGGTGGCGGCGTCAACGCCGTCAACCGCATGATTGACGTCGGGCTCAGCGGCGTCGAGTTCATCGCAGTCAACACCGACGCCCAGGCGCTGCTGATGTCCGACGCCGACGTCAAGCTCGATATCGGACGCGAGCTCACCCGTGGGCTCGGCGCGGGGGCGAACCCGGAGGTCGGCCGCAAGGCTGCCGAGGATCATCGCGAGGAGATAGAGGACGTTCTCAAAGGCGCGGACATGGTGTTCGTGACCGCCGGTGAGGGCGGCGGCACCGGCACCGGAGGGGCTCCCGTGGTGGCGAGCATCGCTCGCAAACTGGGCGCGCTCACTATCGGCGTGGTGACTCGGCCATTCACCTTCGAGGGCAAGCGGCGAGGTGGTCAGGCCGAGGACGGCATCGCCGAGCTGCGAAACGAGTGCGACACCCTGATCGTGATCCCGAATGACCGTCTGCTGCAGCTTGGTGACGTCAACGTCAGCCTGATGGATGCTTTCCGGTCCGCCGATGAGGTGCTGCTGTCCGGTGTTCAGGGCATCACCGATCTCATCACCACACCCGGTCTGATCAACCTGGACTTCGCCGATGTGAAAAGCGTCATGTCCGGCGCGGGCAGTGCACTGATGGGTATCGGTTCCGCCCGCGGGGAGGGCAGGTCGGTGCAGGCCGCCGCAAAGGCCATCAACTCGCCGTTGCTGGAAGCGTCGATGGAAGGTGCACACGGCGTGCTGCTGTCCATCGCCGGCGGCTCGGATCTGGGTCTGTTCGAGATCAATGAGGCCGCGTCGCTGGTGCAGGAGTCCGCGCATCCGGACGCCAACATCATCTTCGGCACGGTGATCGATGACTCGCTGGGCGACGAGGTGCGAGTCACGGTGATCGCCGCTGGTTTCGACTCCGGGGTGCCGTCACACAAAAGGCTGGACCCGACGCCGGTGGCCGCGCGGACAGTCGCCAGGGCACAAGCCGGTCAGGTCGGGCAGGCAGCCGGGGCCACCGCAGCGGGGTCTCCGTCCACTCGGTCCTATCCGGCGACCGCGCCGGTCCGCCAGACACCACCCAATCCAGCCACCTGGCAGCCCGCGACCGGCTCCCGCAAGCCGAGTCGGGCGGTGCCGGTAACCGACGACTTCGACGACGATGACGAGGTGGACGTTCCACCGTTTATGAAGCGGTGAGCACCATCCGCGTCCGGAGGGTGGTCACCACTCGACACGGCGGGGGATCGGCTCCGCCGTATGACTCATTCAATCTGGGCGAGCACGTGGGTGACTGTCCTGAGGCGGTGGCCGCCAACCGCGAACGGCTTGCCACTGGCATTGGCCTGCCCCGCCAGCGGCTGGTGTGGATGGAGCAGGTGCACGGCCGCACTGTCACCGTCGTCGATGGCCCGCAGCGACAGCCGGTCCCGGCCTGCGATGCGCTGGTCACCACGCAGTCCCGACTCGCGGTCGCAGCGCTGGTCGCCGACTGTGTTCCGGTGCTACTCGCTGATCCGGTTGGAAAGGTTGTCGCTGCGGTGCACGCCGGGCGGGTGGGCGCTCGGATCGGGGTGCTGCCCGCCACGCTGGAGACGATGCGACGGCTCGGCGCGCGCATCGAGCGGGTGGAGGCGTTACTCGGACCGTCGGCGTGCGGGCAGTGCTACGAGGTACCCGAGCAGATGCAGGCGGACGTGGCGGACCGACTACCTGGCAGCGCATGCCGGACTCGCCAGGGCACCGCGGGTCTGGACCTTCGCGCCGGGCTGTGGCACCAGCTTGCGGCCGCAGGGGTGGCCAAGGTCGGTGTCGACCCACGGTGCACGATCGAGGACCCGACGCTGTACAGCTACCGCCGCGACGGCGTCACCGGCCGGCTTGCCGCAGTGACCTGGTTCGAGCGATGACGAGCCTGGAGCAGGGACGCCGCGAAGAGCTGGCTGCGGCGCTGGCGCGGGTTCGCAGGCGCATCACCACCGCGTGCGCCGCGGCGGGACGCGATCCTGCTGAGGTCCGGCTGCTCCCGGTGACCAAGACCTTCCCGGCGCGCGATGTCGCCCTGCTCGTCGACCTCGGCCTGTTCGATACCGCAGAGGCCCGTGATGCTGAGGCTGCCGCGAAGGTGGCGGAGGTCATCGAGTTACGCCCGGAGGCGGTAGTGCGCTGGCACATGGTCGGTCGTGTGCAGCGAAACAAGTGCCCGTCAGTAGCTCGATGGGCGGCGCAGGTGCAGTCGGTGGATTCGCCGCGACTGGTCGAGGCACTGGAGCGAGCTGTCCGCTCCGCGAGGGAGGGCGGGCGACGCCAGGGCACCCTGGACGTATTGGTCCAAGCCAGCCTGGATGGCGACCCCGCGCGTGGCGGCTGCCCGCTGACCGACCTCGAGGCGCTGGCCGATCGGGTGGCAGCCGCGTCGCAGCTCCGGCTGCAAGGAGTGATGGGAGTCGCCCCGCTCGGGATCGATCCCGGGGCCGCCTTCACCCAGCTCGGGGCGGCTGCCCAACGGGTGCGCCGTTCGCATCCCGGCGCGGTCGAAATCTCCGCCGGGATGAGCGGCGACCTCGAGCAGGCCATCACGCATGGCTCGACGTGCGTGCGTGTCGGAACAGCACTATTGGGTGATCGGCCGTTAACCTCGCGCTGACCGGGTACGACGGTCCGTGGGCTGAAGTCGGATTCGTGGGCTGGGGTCGGTTCGGCGGGTGGTGCGTCGAAGATGGGATAGGAAGGCGAACGATGAGCGCGCTGCACAGGCTGAAGGCGTACTTCGGCATGGTCCCCGTCGAGGAGTTCGACGGAGCCGAGTTCGGCGCAGTGGAATTCGACGACTATCACTCGAGGTACCGCGCTGAATACCCCGATCCGGGCAATGGCAACCAGGGTTATGACCCAGCGTATGACGCGGGCTCCGACAGGATCGCAGCCAAGACTCCGGCGGCTCACGACCCGAGTGAACACGCTGCCGAACGACCGGGCGTTCGACGTCCGCACCGGGCGGTTGTCGACGATTACGACAACGGGTTCCCGACCCGGGCAGGGCATCACGCGATGCCCATGACGCATTCCACCCGATCTCCTTCCTGGGCCGCCGGATCTCGTTCCACAGACTCCCGAGCCGCAGATTCTCGAGCCGCCGGTCCGTGGACGGCGGCGGCTCCTGTACGCGGCTCGCTGGCCATCGACACGGCGACCATCGACGCCCGGTCAACGGTCCGTCAGCCGGTAGCACCTCAACGAGTCGCGCCAGCGCCACGCACCGGTTCGCTCGCTGAAGATGCGCTCGGAGACGGCGGCTCACATCCGCTGTCCCGCATCGTCACGCTGCATCCGCACAACTACAACGAGGCCCGGCCCATCGGGGAACGCTACCGAGAAGGCAATCCGGTGATCATGAATCTGACCGAGATGAACGACCGGGACGCCAAGCGGCTGGTCGACTTCGCGGCGGGGCTGGCTTTCGCACTGCGCGGCTCGATCGACAAGGTCACCAACAAGGTCTTCCTGCTCTCGCCGCCCAACGTCGACGTGTCCGCCGAGGACAGGCGCCGAATCGCCGAAGGTCGCTTCTTCAGCTAACGCCTGGTTAGGCCGTCAAGGGGCCCCGGCTTACCGGCGCCCGGCTATCGGTGGCAGAGTATCTCCGTGGACGTGGTCCGGTGGGTCGCTTACTATCTGCTCTTCTTCTTCTGGCTGCTGCTCACAGCGCGTATTGTGGTCGAGTTTGTTCGTACCTTCGCGCGTAGCTGGCAGCCGGCCGGGGGGGTGGCGATAGCTCTGGAGTCGGTCTATACAGTGACCGATCCACCGGTCCGGGCGCTCCGCCGGCTGATCAAACCCATCCGGATCGGCGGCGTTGGCCTGGACCTATCCATTATGGTTCTGTTGTTCGTGGTGCTCATACTGATGCGCGTGGTGGAGCCGACGAGACTGTAACGGCCGCCGGGCTCGGGGCCGATGCCCCAGGATGTCCCTTCCTAGTCGTCGAGGAGTGCGTGAGGTGATCCGATGCCGTTGACCCCCGCCGACGTTCACAACGTCGCGTTCAGTAAGCCACCGATCGGCAAGCGGGGCTACAACGAGGACGAGGTGGACGCGTTCCTCGACCTGGTTGAGGCCGAGCTGGCTCGCTTGATCGAGGATAATAACGATCTTCGCAACCAGGTTGAGCAGCTCGATCAGCAGCTGCGCGCTGCGCCGGTCGACACTGGGCGCAACCTGCGCCCGCTGGAGCCGCCGCGGCCGGTGATGGCCCCCGTTCCGCCGCCGATGATGGAACAGACCTCGCCCGGCGGTGATCACCATGTGCAGGCAGCCAAGGTGCTGGGTCTGGCCCAGGAAATGGCGGACCGGTTGACCGGTGAGGCCAAGGCCGAAGCTGATGGGATGTTGGGCGAAGCCCGGACCAAGTCCGAGCAGCTGCTCTCTGATGCCAGGGCTAAGGCCGACGGCATGGTGAACGAGGCCAGGACCCGGGCCGAGACCATGCTCAATGACGCTCGTACCAGAGCTGAGACTTTGGACCGGCAGTCCCGGGAGAAGGCTGCGTCGCTGGAGCGCGACGCAGCTCGCAAGCACACCGAGATCCTCGGCTCGATCAGCCAGGAGAAGACGGTCCTGGAGAAGAAGATCGACGAGCTTCGTACCTTCGAGCGCGAGTACCGCACTCGTTTGAAGACCTACCTGGAGTCGCAGCTCCGGGAGCTCGATGGGCGTGGATCGGCCGCGCCGGCGGACGCGGCGCGCACCCAAGGCTTTGTGACGTCCGGGTTCGGCGCACGTGCCGAAGCTGGTAGCTGACGCGCCCCGGGTGTTCCGCACTGGAGTGCTGCTGTTGGCGGCAGTGGGGTTGCTCATTGCCGCGCTCAGCACCGGTCATGTGGGTCTGGCGTGGGGATCGGTCGCGCTCAGTGCCGTAGCCGCGGTGATGATCCTCAGGCGGTGGCGCCGGTCCTGGTTGGCACGTCAGGATGCCCCTGAGGATGAGTCGGATCTCCTTGCGGAGGATGAGTCAGACGCGGCCGAGCAACACCTCGCGCCCAGGCCGGTGGCCGCAGGGCAGGACGGTGACTCGGGTTCGGCGTTTGCTGAGCTCGGTGACAGCCCGGCCGGTGACGCGGCGCCTGGTGAAGAGGAGACCGACGCCGCGGACCTGCTGGTGGTCTACGAACTGACCGACGAGGTGCTGGTAGTTGACGAACACCCGCGCTACCACCTCACCCGCTGCCGGTGGCCCGACCAGGAGCATGCCGAGCGGCTGCCGGTGCGCGAGGCCCGGGAGCTCGGATTCACACCCTGCGATCGGTGCCGCCCGGATACCACGCTCGCCCGCAAGCACCGGGGTGCCCGCGCCGCGAGCGGTTGAGCCCGGCACAAAATCGTGAGGCTGACCAGGTACTCTGAGAAGCAACAGGCGCTGATCCGGCCATCACCGGGGAGCCTCCGGAAGAACGAGGCACGTCCCGCGCGGGCGGACCTTCAGTAGAACCGGACGGGTCCGGCCCGTCATCGCCGGCACAATGAGTGGCTGCCTGCACTACGGGTGGCAAGCGGGGTGGTACCGCGGTCCGCGGCGTAGCCGAGGGTCGTCCCCGTGCAGATCTGCACAGGTGACACCGCACAGGAAGTACACGCCGCCATGGTCTACCCCAAGGTTTCTGCAGACGTCGGCACCGCAGACGCCGTCGCCGCGCAGCCGTCGTTCCCCCAGCTTGAAGCCTCCGTCCTGCAGTATTGGCAGGATGACCACACCTTCGCGGCATCGGTAGCTGCTCGCTCGGCCGGAGACGACGGAGCGAACGAGTTCGTCTTCTACGACGGGCCGCCGTTCGCCAACGGTCTACCGCATTACGGGCACCTGCTCACCGGCTACGTCAAGGATGTGGTGCCGCGCTACCAGACGATGCGTGGCCGCCGGGTGGAGCGCCGGTTCGGCTGGGACTGCCACGGGTTGCCGGCCGAGGTTGAGGCAGAACGGCAACTGGGCATCACCCATAAGTCTCAAATCGAGCAGATGGGCGTGGCGGACTTCAACGCCGCTTGCCGCACCTCGGTGCTGCGCTACACGCGCGAGTGGCGCGAGTACGTGACCCGCCAGGCCCGTTGGGTGGACTTCGACAACGACTACAAGACCCTTGACCTGACGTACATGGAAAGCGTCCTGTGGGCGTTCAAGACGCTCTGGGACAAGGGCCTGATCTATCAAGGTTTCCGGGTGCTGTGGTACTGCTGGCGCTGCGAGACGCCGCTGTCCAACACCGAGACGAAGATGGACGATGTCTACCGCAACCGGCAGGATCCCGCGGTCACCGTCGGGCTTCGGCTATCGGCTCCGGGATCTTCGCTGGACGGCGTGCTGGCGCTGGTGTGGACCACCACGCCGTGGACGCTGCCGTCCAACCTGGGTATCGCGGTGCACCCCAACCTGACGTACGTCACCGTGCAGGCGGGTAGCGAGCGTTATCTGATCGCCGAGGACCGCGTACTCGCCTACGCCCGGGAGCTGGGTGATCAGCCGCAGGTGGTGGGCCAGTACCTGGGATCGGAGCTGTTGGGCCTTCGTTACACCCCGCCGTTCGACTTCTTCGCCGGCCGGCCCGGCGCTCACCAGGTGCTGCCCGCCGATTTCGTGACCACCGATGAGGGCACCGGCCTGGTGCATCTGGCCCCGGCCTTCGGGGAGGAAGACAAGGCCGTCACCGACGCCGCCGGTATCGAGGCGGTGATCCCGGTGGACTCGGCCGGAAAGTTCACCGCCGAGGTCGCCCCGTATGCCGGGATGCAGGTCTTCGACGCCAACCGGGCGATCATCCGGGATCTGCGCGACGGGTCTCCCCACGTCGGCGGGGTGCTACTGCGTCACGAGACCTACGAGCACCCGTACCCGCACTGCTGGCGCTGCAACAACCCTCTGATCCAGCGCGCGGTGTCGTCCTGGTTCGTCGAGGTGACGAAGTTCCGGGACCGGATGGTGGACCTCAATCGGGAGATCACCTGGGTGCCGGAAAATGTCGGGACCGGGCAGTTCGGTGCGTGGCTGGACGGCGCGCGGGACTGGAACATCTCCCGCAACCGGTACTGGGGATCACCGATACCGGTGTGGGTTTCCGACGATCCGGCCTACCCGCGGATGGACGTCTACGGCTCGCTAGACGAGCTGGAGCGTGACTTCGGCGTGCGCCCCACCGATTTGCACCGGCCGTTCGTCGATCAGCTGACCCGGCCCAACCCGGACGACCCCACCGGCCGCTCGACGATGCGCCGGGTGCCTGAGGTGCTGGACTGTTGGTTCGAATCCGGTTCGATGCCCTTCGCGCAGGTCCACTATCCGTTCGACAACGCCGAGTGGTTCGAACACCACTACCCGGGTGATTTCATCGTCGAGTACAACGGACAGACGCGTGGGTGGTTCTACACGTTGCACGTGCTGGCCACGGCGCTGTTCGATCGGCCGGCGTTTCGCTCCTGCCTGGCGCACGGCATCGTGCTCGGGGACGACGGCCTGAAAATGTCGAAGTCCAAGGGCAACTATCCCGAGGTCACCGAGGTGTTCAACCGGGACGGCTCGGACGCGATGCGCTGGTTCCTGATGGCCTCGCCGATCCTGCGGGGCGGGAACCTGATAGTCACCGAGCAGGGCATCCGGGAAGCCGTCCGGCAAGCGCTGCTGCCGCTGTGGAACTCCTGGTATTTCCTTACTCTCTACGCCAACGCCGCCGACGTCGAGGGGCGGTGGCAGACCGGTAGCGAGCACGTCCTGGATCGATATGTGCTCGCCAAGCTGCATGACTGCGCCAGTGATGTCACGGCCCGGATGGACCGGTACGACATCGCCGGGGCGTGTGCCAGCGTGCGCGGGTTCTGCGACGTGCTCACCAACTGGTACGTGCGCCGTTCCCGGGACCGGTTCTGGGCTGGCGAACAGGATGCGATAGATACCTTGCACACGGTGCTCGAGGTGACCTGCAGGCTGGCCGCTCCGCTGTTGCCGCTGACCACCGAGGCGATCTGGCGCGGGCTGACCGGACAGCGTTCGGTGCATCTGGCCGATTGGCCCGATCCCGCCTTGCTACCGCAAGATCGGGACCTGGTGGCGTCGATGGACCGGGTGCGCCAGGTGGTGTCGGCCGTGTTGTCGCTGCGCAAGGCCCGGGGCCTGCGAGTCCGCCAGCCGCTGCCCCAGCTCACCGTGGCCGCGCCGGACGCGGGCACGCTCGCTGCCTTCACCGACCTGATCGCTGACGAGGTGAACGTACGGTCGGTGGAGCTCACCGAGGACGTCGCCGCGCACGGCCGCTTCGAGCTCACCGTCAACGCCCGGGCCTGCGGGCCCCGGTTGGGGGGTGACACCCAGAAGGTGATCCGCGCGGTCAAGGCGGGGCAGTGGGAACGCGGTCGGGACGGGGTCGTGACCGCAGCCGGTATCCCGTTGCTGGAAGGCGAGTACACCGAGCGGCTCGTCGCCGCAGACCCGTCCGAGACAGCGGCGTTGCCGGCCGGGTCCGGGTTGGTGGTGCTCGATACCACCGTCACCCCGGAGCTGGCCGCCGAGGGCATCGCCAAGGACCTGGTGCGGGTGGTGCAACAGGCCCGGCGGCAGGCCGGCCTGCAGGTCACCGACCGGATCGTGCTCACCATCGACGCACCACCAGCGGTGCTCGCTGCGGCTCGGGAGCACGAGCAGTTCATCGCCGGCGAGGTACTCGCCCGCCGAGTGGACTACGCCCCAGTGCCTGACGGATTCGCCGGCGTCGTTGGCGATGTCCGCGACGGCGTCCCGGTGCGGGTCGCCGTCGCCGTCGTGAGTGCGTAACAGTGTTCCAGCACTCGAAGCCACTCACGAGCAGCGCAGCTGCAAGGTGGCGCGAGCTGCTGCAGCGCCGCGCAATCCCCCCCGAGATTCGGGCCGCCGCGCCGAACGACCCGAGCCGGCACGATCCCGCCCGCTTTGTCCCGGCGGCGACGCCGGAGGACACCCCATCGCGCCGGGCCGCGCTGGAGTTGCTGGGACCTGACGGTGGGACCGTGCTCGACGTCGGGTGCGGTGCGGGTGCCGCGGGGCTGGCCCTGGTGCCCCAGGTGTCGCACCTGACTGGGGTGGATTCCGCGGAGGACATGCTGCGCGCATTCGAGCAGGCCTGCCAGCAGCGGGGGCTGGCGCACCGCAGCGTTCATGGCCCGTGGCCGCAGGCGGCGGCGCAGGCGGGCGTGGCCGATGTCGTGGTCAGTCACCATGTCGGTTACAACACCCTTGACCTGGGGCCCTTTGTCACCGCGCTGGATGCCGCCGCCCGCCGCGGGGTCGTCGTCGAGCTGCATGCCGTGCACCCCGGGGCCTGGCTGGACCCGTTGTGGGTGCAATTTCACGGGTTGCGCAGGCCCCCGCCGGCGACCGCGGACGACGTACTGGCCGTCTTCGCCGAAGTGGGGATACATCCGGAGGTTCAGCGCTGGACCCGACCCGCCCAGCCGCGCAGTCCGGAGGCGGAGCTTGACTTCTCGCTGCGCAGGTTGTGTCTGCCCGTCGAGCGCCGGGACGAGGTCGCCGATGCGGTGGCGAGGCTGGGACCGCGGCACCGCGATCTGGTCACGATCTCCTGGTCCGGCTGACCAGCGAGGCTGCGAGAGGATCCGGGCGTGAACGGGGTGGAGTTCGCGCTCGGGGCGGGGGCAGCAGTGTTGCTGCTGGCTGTGCTCGCCGTGCGGTTGTCCACCCGCCTCGGCTTGCCGTCGCTGCTGGTTTACCTGGCCATCGGGCTGCTGATCGGCGAGGCCGGCCTGGGAATTCAGTTCTCCGATGCGCCGCTCACCGCAGAGCTGGGCATCGCCGGGCTGGTATTGATTCTGGCCGAGGGCGGCCTCACCACTCGCTGGTCGGTGATCCGTCCCGTGTTGAGCTGGGGAATCGCGCTGTCTACCGTCGCAGTCGCGGTGAACATCGCTGTCACTGGATGGGCGCTACACCTGCTGCTGAGCCTCGACTGGCGCATGGCGCTGCTGTGGGGCGCGGTGCTGTCCTCGACTGACGCGGCCGCGGTCTTCAGCGTGTTGCGGGCGCTGAAGGTGTCTCCCCAGCTGGCGGGCGCGCTCGAGATGGAATCGGGCATCAACGACGCGCCGGTGTACATCGCGGTGGTGCTGCTCGCGGCTGGCGACTCACTGCGATGGTGGACGCCCCTGCTGGTCGGGTACGAGTTGCTCGTCGGTGCGCTCGTGGGGGCGGCGTTGGGATTCGCGGGAGCGTGGACGCTGCGCCGGGCAGCGCTGCCTGCGACCGGTCTATATCCGTTGGCGAGCATTGCGGTCTGCGTGCTCGCCTTCGCTGCCGGGCAGGGCCTGCACGCCTCCGGCTTCCTGGCGACCTATCTGGCCGGGCTGGTGCTCGGCAACGCGCGCCTGCCGCACCGCGGGGATACCGTCTCCTTCGCCGAGGGTCTCGGCTGGCTCGCCCAGATCGGCCTGTTCGTGCTGCTAGGTCTCTACGCCTCGCCGGCCCGCTTGCCCGGCGTGCTGATCCCCGCGCTGGTCGTCGGAGCGGTCCTGGTGGTGCTGGCGCGTCCGCTGTCGGTGGCGGTTGCCCTGACGCCGTTGCGGGTGCCATGGCGGGAGCAGGCCTTCCTGTCGTGGTCCGGGTTGCGCGGCGCGGTACCCATTGTCCTCGCGTTGATCGCTCTCACCAGAGGTTTCTCCGGGGCCCAACGGTTGGTGGACGTGGTCTTCGTGCTCGTTGTCCTGCTCACCGTCGTCCAGGGCATCACGCTGCCGCTTGTCGTGCGATGGCTGGGACTGTCCCGCCCGGAACAGGGCAGGGAGATGGAGGTCGACGCCGCTGCATTGGATGACATGCACGCTGAGCTGCTTCAGATCCGGGTACCCCGACCTTCACGGTTGCATGGTGTCTACCTCTCGGAACTGAGGCTTCCCAGCGGAGCGGTGGTCAGCCTGGTGGTGCGCGATGGGAAGGGGTTCACCCCGCAACTGACCACCCGGCTGGAAGAGGGTGACCAGCTGTTGGTCGTCACCACGGCTGGCAACCGGGACAGGGCCGAGCAGCGGATTCGGGCGGTGCACCGGGCAGGTCGGTTGGCCCGGTGGCGGGGGGAGAGCGGCGCCTAAGGCCGGATTGGCCACAATGGTGGTATGAACCCATCTCAGCATGCCGGGGGAACGGCCGCTGACGACCAGGACATCCCCCAGGCGGCGCCAGGACGCCGCCGGGTCGGTTTGCTGGCCGCCACCGCCACCGTCACGCTCCTGCTGGACGTGCTGAGCAAGATCGCCGCGGTGACGATCCTGGAGGGCCGTCAGCCGGTAGAGCTGTTAGGTGGTGGGTTGTACCTCGTGGTCTACCGCAACTCGGGTGCGGCGTTCTCGATGGCGACCGGGTTGACCTGGCTTCTGTCGCTGATTGCCCTCGGTGTCGTGGTGGCGATCGTGCGACTGGCGCCTAGGCTGCGCAGCGCGCCTTGGGCCTTCGGGCTCGGGCTGGTGCTGGGGGGAGCGCTGGGCAATCTGGTGGACCGGCTGCTGCGCGCCCCTGGCCCATTGCGCGGGCACGTGGTCGATTTTCTCTCGCTGCTGGCGCCGGATGGCAGCGTCTGGCCGGTGTTCAACCTGGCAGACTCCGCGATCGTGTGCGGTGGCGCGGTGCTGATCCTGCTTGCCGCCACCGGCCGGGACTTCGACGGCACCCGCGGCCCTCGACGGCCCGGCAGTCCTGGACCTGGCGGTACTGAATTTGGAGCCTCAGAATGAGCGACGTCCGGACGCTGCCGGTGCCCGAGGGACTCGACGGCATGCGGGTGGATGCCGGGTTGGCCCGGCTGCTGGGTCTGTCCCGCACCACAGTGGTCGATCTGACCGAGACCGGGGCGGTGCTGGTGGACGGCCGCCCAGTCGGCAAGTCCGACCGCCTGGCCACCGGGAGCCGGCTAGAGGTGACCCTGCCCGATCCGCAACGGCCGGCCGCCCCATCTGTCGAGCTGGTGGCGAATCTACAGGTGCTGCATGACGACACCGACCTGGTGGTGGTGGACAAGCCGGTGGGGGTCGCCGCGCATCCCAGCCCCGGCTGGACCGGCCCCACCGTGCTCGGTGGACTCGCCGCGGCCGGAATCCAGGTGGCCACCTCGGGCGCGGCCGAGCGCCAGGGTGTGGTGCACCGGCTGGATGTGGGCACCAGCGGTCTGATGATCGTTGCCAAGTCGGAGCGCGGGTACTCGGCGCTGAAGCGCGCCTTCCGGGATCGCACTGTCGCCAAGCATTACCGGGCGCTGGTGCAGGGCCACCCGGATCCCACTCGAGGCACCATCGACGCCCCGATCGACCGGCACCCCAAGCACGACTGGCGCTTCGCCGTAGTGGCCGGCGGCAAGCCGTCGGTAACGCACTACGAGGTGATCGAGGCGTTCCCGGCCGCGTCGCTGTGTGACGTCACTCTGGAGACCGGTCGCACCCACCAGATCCGGGTGCACTTCGCCGCGTTACGGCACCCCTGTTGTGGGGACCTCACCTATGGTGCGGATCCGGCGCTGGCGCAGCGGCTGGGGCTGAGCAGGCAATGGCTGCACGCCGCGCGGTTGGGCTTCCCGCACCCAGCCGACGACCGGTGGGTGGAGTTCACCAGCCCGGACCCGGAGGACCTGAGTGGCGCGCTGGACGTACTCGCCGCGCAGGCGTAGCCGATGCCCTCGCGGGCCCGCTGGGCGGTGCTGGCGGTGCTATTCGTGGTGTTCGGCGTGACGGTCGTGGTGGCCGGACACCGTGGTGAACCGGTGCACAGCGGGGTGCAGCGACTCGGCCCCGAGGGCGGCGAACCGGTCGCGCAGTACCTGCGGCGGGCCGGTGCGTCGCTGCCCACGACAACCTCCGGGCCGGTGTGGGCGCTGGTGGAGCTGGACGGTTACCTCACCCCGGAGCCCGCCGCTGAGCTGGTACACGGTGTGCGGCTGTCCCGGGTGATACTCCGTGTTCCGCTGCCACGAGTGCAGACCGCGTTGATCACCCGGGACCTGCCGGGGCAGCGGCCGGTGACCGAACTCGCCGAGGCGATGCGCTCGGCGGCGCAGGACCGCCTCGCCGCGTCCCGGGAAGCACCTAGTGGCCGACCCGCCGCTGTGACCGCTGCCGAAGCGGCGCAGCTGCGCAGTGGCTGCGCGTGCGTGCTGGCATTGCTGGTATATGGCGACGGCAGCGCGCTACGGACGGTGACGGCCCGGCCAGGCGTCCGAGCGGTACACGCCGCCTTGCCGGATACGCCGCTTCAGGACCTGGCGATCTCACCCCTGCTGCCCGAGCAGGTCGACCTGGTTGGGCCGGTACCCGATGACGGCCCGGTGCCCTAAGTGCGGCGCGGACCATATTGGGCGCTCAGGATGATGTGATGAGTACTGGTTCGGAACCCTCGACTGTCGATGAGGTCGGGTACCCGCGTCGCTGGCGGGCTCTCGCAGTGACTCAGCTGGCGGGATTCATGGGGCTGCTGGACGTCAGCATCGTCAACGTCGCGCTGCCGTCGATCCAGCAGAGCCTGGGCGCCTCGGTGGCGCAGGTGCAGTGGGTGGTGTCGGGCTATGCGCTGAGCTTTGGGCTCGTGCTGGTGGCGGGCGGCCGGCTGGGTGACGCCTTGGGCCGGCGACGGATGTTCCTCGTCGCGCTGACCGCGTTCGTCGTGACCAGCGCGCTGTGTGGAGCTGCGCCCAGTGCGGAGTGGTTGGTCGCGGCCCGGCTGCTGCAGGGGGTCACCGCAGGGATGCTCACCCCGCAGAACTCGGGTCTGATCCAGGTGCTGTTCCACGGCGCGGAGCGCGGCAGGGCATTCGGCATCTTCGGCGCCACGGTCGGGTTGTCCACGGCGATCGGACCGGTGCTCGGCGGCCTCATCCTCAGCGCGGCAGGGCAGCAGGAGGGTTGGCGATGGATCTTCTATGTCAATGTTCCGATCGGCCTGATCGCGCTGGTCGCGGCGTGGCGCCTGGTGCCGTCCCGGCAGCGCAGCGGCCAGCCGGTGGCATCACAGATCGACGTCGTCGGCGCGCTGCTGCTGGGCGCCGGCGTGCTGTGCCTGCTGCTACCGCTGGTGGAAGTGGACAGCGGTGGGCTGCGCCGGCTGTGGTGGCTCTTCGGGTTGGCGCCGGTGCTGGTCGCGCTGTTCCTTCGCTGGGAGCAGCGGATGGTGCGTCGCGATCGGGCGCCGTTGCTGGACACCCGGCTGCTGTCCACCACGCCCGGCTACCCGGCAGGAGCCACGTTGGGGATGGTGTACTTCGTCGGTTTCAGCGGTATCTGGCTGGTGTTCGCGCTGTACTTCCAGC
Organism: Pseudonocardiales bacterium; assembly: GCA_025465385.1. Classification (GTDB taxonomy): domain Bacteria; phylum Actinomycetota; class Actinomycetes; order Mycobacteriales; family Pseudonocardiaceae. Next base: position 112 of record JAODNG010000541.1, on the reverse strand, counting down.
GCGGGCTGGGCTACACACCACTGCAGTCCGGGCTCGCGGTGACGTCGTTCGCACTCGGGTCGGCGGTGTCGGCTGCGCTGGCCGGCCGGCTGGTGACCAGGTACGGCCGCTG
>JAODNG010000532.1 GCA_025465385.1 Pseudonocardiales bacterium | reverse complement strand
GGTGGTGGCAACGCGCCGATGGCGTTCCGGGACCGGCCCAGCGGCCGGGCGGCCTGCCCGGCCGACAGCGCGGCGCCCCATCGCCGGTGCCCGGACATCGCCCAGCCGGCTGCGGCGAACAGTGCGTCCTGCGCGCTCGGGTGGCCTCGGCTGCGCCGCTGCGCAGCGACCACCTCGTGGCGAAGCTCGACGAGCAGGCTCGGGATATCGATCGCCACCGGGCACACCTCATAACACGCCCCGCACAGCGAGGACGCGTAGGGCAATGCTGAGGCGTGTTCCACGCCGACCAGCAGCGGGGTGAGCACCGCGCCGATCGGCCCCGGGTACACCGAGCCGTAGGCGTGCCCACCGGTGCGCGCGTAGACCGGGCAGATGTTCAGGCACGCCGAGCAGCGGATGCAGCGCAACGCCTGGCGGCCCAGCTCGTCGGCCAGGGTTGCGGTGCGGCCGTTATCCAGCAGCACGATGTGCACCTGCGCCGGTCCGTCGCCTGGGTGCACCCCGGTCCATACCGAGTTGTAGGGATTGCACCGCTCGCCGGTGGACGAGCGTGGCAGCACCTGCAGGAACACCTCCAGGTCCCGCCAGCTGGGCAGGAGTTTCTCGATCCCCACCACGGAGATCAGCGTCTCGGGCAGGGTCAGGCACATCCGGCCGTTTCCCTCTGACTCCGCGACCAGCAGCGAGCCGGTTTCGGCGATGGCGAAGTTCGCACCGCTGATCGCGACCTTGGTCTCCAAAAATCGCCGGCGCAGATGCCGGCGGGCGGCCTCGGCGAGCTGTTGCGGGTCATCGGACAGGTCAGCCGGCGCGTCATCCATGCGGCTGAGGAAGATTTCCCGGATCTCCGCGCGGTTGCGGTGGATCGCCGGGACCAGGATGTGGCTGGGCCGATCCTGGCCGAGCTGGACGATCAGCTCGGCCAGGTCGGTTTCCCAGGCGTCGACGCCGGCCGAGGCCAGCGCGTCCACCAGCCCGATCTCGTCGGTGGCCATCGACTTGACCTTGACGATCTGGGTGTGCCCGGTAGCTGCCACCAGGTCCACCACGATCTGGTTGGCTTCGGTGGCGTCGCGGGCCCAGTGCACCTGTGCGCCGTGCGCCCTGGCCCGCTCCTCGAACTGCTCCAGGTAGCGGTCTAGGTGGGCGAGCACGTCGTCCTTGATCGCGGCGGCGGCGGCGCGCAGCCGCGGCCAGTCGGGCAGCTCCGCGACGCGCTGGTTGCGCCGCTCTCGGATCGTCGTGGTGGCGTGGCGGATGTTGTGTCGCAGCTGCGTGTCATCAACAGCGGCGGCGGCGTTGCGCCGAAACGGTGGGTCATCGAGCCAGACCACGCCCTGCCCACGCGGTGCCGATGATTCGCTCATGCCGGCCGCGCCCGTTGGATATGGACCTCAGCCTTACCGTAGCCGCCGGTGGTGGCGCGCTCGGGGTGGTCGTGCGTGGTCTCGGTGCTGGCGAGAATGTCGGCCAGGTGCAGGGTGCGGACCCCGGAGCGGATCCGGGACAGCCCGCCGCCGATGTGCATCAGGCAGGACCGGTCGCCGGCGCACACCACCTCGGCGCCGGAATCGAGCACCTCGCGCATCTTGTCGGTGAGCATCGCGGTGGACACCTCCGGGTTTTTCAGCGCGAACGTTCCACCGAACCCGCAGCACTCGTGTGCCTCCGGCAGCTCGACCAGGTCCAGGCCCTTGACCTTGCGCAGCAGCCGCAGCGGCCGGTCTCCGACATGCAGCAGCCGCAGCGAGTGGCAGGTGGGGTGATAGGTCACCCGGTGCGGGAAGTAGGCGCCGACGTCATCAGTGCCCAGCACGTCGACCAAAAACTGCGACAGCTCGTAGGTCTTGGCCGCCACTTTCTCGGCGGCCCGGGCCAGCACCGGCTGGCCCGCCTTGCGGGCGATCATCGGGTGCTGGTGGCGGATGCTGGCCGTACAGGACCCGGAGGGCACCACCACCGCGTCGTAGCCACCGAAGGTGTCGACGTAGCGCTGCACCAAGGGCACCACGGCATCGAAGTACCCGGTGTTGGTATGCGCCTGCCCGCAGCAGGTCTGGCGCAGCGGGAAGTCCACCCGGTGTCCAAGCCGCTCCAGCATCCGCACCGTGGAGCGGCCGGTTTCCGGGAACAACCCGTCCACCAGGCAGGTGGTGAACAGCGCCAATCTCACTATGACCGCCTCCCGCCGATGCGTTTGCACCGACGGGATGCCTGCCACGACCACCGGCTAAACCCGAGTTTCCGGCCGCGGAAACCGGGCAGTCTCCGAGCATGGCCACGCTCGCAGCTCAGCTCGTCGAGGTACTCCAGCAAGCTGGCGTACAGCGGGTCTATGGCGTCGTCGGCGACAGCCTCAACCCGGTGGTCGACGCGATCCGCCGCAGCGGTGGATCGGCTCGCAGCGGGATCGACTGGGTGTACGTGCGCAACGAGGAAGCCGGTGCCTTCGCGGCCGCGGCCGAGGCGCAGGTGACCGGTCGGCTCGCGGTCTGCGCCGGCAGCTGCGGACCGGGCAACACCCACCTCTTGCAGGGCCTCTACGACGCCAACCGGTCCGGGGCGCCCGTGCTCGCGCTGGCCTCGCACATCACCTCCACGCAGATCGGCACTGGCTTCTTCCAGGAAACCCACCCGGAGCGGCTATTCGTCGAGTGCTCGCGATACTGCGAGATGATCAGCGGGCCGCAGCAGCTGCCGCGCCTGGCTCGGATCGCAATCCAGGAGGCCGTCGGCGGCGGTGGTGTCGCGGTGCTCGTGCTGCCCGGCGACGTCGCCGCCCAGCACAGCGTGCACCCGACCGGCTCCGGGGCGGTGACGCTCGACCCGCCGTGCGTCGTGCCCGCCGCCGCCGACGTCGACGCCCTGGCCACCCGGCTCGACGCGGCGGACCGGGTCATGATCATGGCCGGGGCAGGCTGCCGGGGAGCTCACCACGAGTTGATGGAACTGGCCGACGTGCTGGCGGCGCCGGTCGGGCACGCCCTGCGCGGCAAGGAGTTCGTCCAGTACGACAACCCGTTCGACGTGGGGATGACTGGTCTGCTCGGCTACGGCGCCTGTTATGAGGCCATGCACGCCGCGGATCTGGTGCTGCTGCTGGGTACCGACTTTCCTTACGACACGTTCCTGCCCCAATCACATACCGTGCAGGTCGACATCGCGGCAACCCAGCTGGGTCGGCGCACACCGCTTGAGCTCGGGATCGTCGGCGACGTGGCCGAGACCATCCGGGCCGTGCTGCCGAAGCTGACCCGTAAGACCGATCGGCGCTTCCTGGCCGACATGCTGCACCGCCATGAGCGCGCTCTGACCCAGGTGGTGGAGGCCTACACCCACGACGTCGAGCGGCACACCCCGATCCATCCCGAATACGCTGCCGCCGAGCTTGACGGCCTTGCCGCCGATGATGCGATCTTCACCAGCGACACCGGCATGTGCAACGTGTGGACCGCCCGCTACATCACCCCGAACGGCCGGCGGCGGATCCTCGGCTCGTTCAAGCACGGCAGCATGGCCAACGCGCTGCCGCATGCGATCGGTGCCCAGCTCGCCGCGCCGGACCGACAGGTGATAGCGATGGCCGGGGACGGGGGGCTGGCCATGCTGCTCGGCGAGCTGCTGACCCTGAAGACTCACCGGCTGCCGGTCAAGGTGGTGGTGTTCAACAACTCCTCGCTGGGCATGGTGAAGCTGGAGATGTTGGTCGCCGGGCTGCCCGAGTACGAGACCGATCACGACCACGTCGACTTCGCCGCCATCGCTCAGGGTGCCGGGTTGTTCGCCCGCCGGGTGCAGGATCCGGCCGCGGTGCCCGACGGGATCGCCGAGGTACTAGCCCATCCCGGGCCGGCGCTGCTCGACCTGGTCACCGACCCGAACGCGCTATCGATGCCGCCGAACATCACTGCGGAGGAGGCCCTGGGCTTTGCCTTGGCGGTGAGCCGCACCGTGCTGGGCGGCGGGGTTGGCAAGATGTTGCAGCTGGCGCGGTCCAACCTGCGCAACATCCCTCGGCCCTAGCCGGCGACCACATGATCACCGATGCGCTGCCCCTCAGCCGTCGGGGGCTGGCACCGTAATTCGGGCCGGTACCGGCACGCCGAACAGCAGTGCAACGACATCGCTGACGGTATGCACGCCGCCGGACAGAGTGCCGCGTGGATCCACCTGGTACATCTCGGCAATCAGGTAGCGCTCGTCGGGTCCGGCGAAGCCGACTGTGTTCGTCACCCAGTGTTTGCCGTAGGGGTCGGTCTCATACGACCAGCCGTCCTTGTTCCCGGGCCGCTGGTCGGAGCCCGCCGCCCAGATTCCCCACTGCTGGTTGGGCGCGACCCTGCGCAGCGCGTCGACGAGATAGACGCGGTCGGTCGGGTTCACTTGGGTGAAGGCGTAGCGCGTGAGGGCGGCCAGGTCATCGGTGGTGCACTTGACGAAGCCCCAG
>JAODNG010000527.1 GCA_025465385.1 Pseudonocardiales bacterium | reverse complement strand
GTATGGGCTGTACTGGAAGACAGGGAATCCCGCGGCTACGCCGCGGAAACTGGGCCGATCATCGGGATGGAGGTCGTCATGGCATTCGCCGTGGAGGCGGGCTTCATCGGCGTCGTGCTCTACGGTGACGGCCGGGTCACGCGGGGCACCACCCAAACCCGAGGGGCTGCTCATCGACGAACCGACGACGGGTCTGGACGCCAGGACGGCACCCACGTACTCATGGCTATCCGCCGTCGAGTACCACTGGCGGTACTCGTGCTGGCAATGCACGAATTGCCAGCGGTCCCAGACGTCCTAGGCCTCGGATGGTCCACACTGTCGTTGGACTAAGCGCTGTCCCATATGCGCGTGGGAACTCCCGTTTCGGGCTGATTTGGCGTCTTCCCGCGCACCGCTACTGTATTTCGGAAGCCGCGGCCCATTACACCGCCTCGTCATTGAGGCTTCATCCGGGTCTGCGCCAGAACTGGGCCGCGACTGGGTGAATGTGGTCGCTCGTCTCCGGATTCGGTGCGCTTTCGTCACATGTTGGAGATCACCATCGAAGGCGTGCCAATCAAGTGCGGGTGGACTGACGCAGAAACTCCGTTGAGCAGGTGGTGGGCTAACGCCGCAGCTGGGTAGCGCAGCGCGCTATTGGTATCTGAGGGCTTGAATGGGAAGCAGTCTGGCGGCGCGGTAGGCCGGGTAGCCGCCGGAGATAAGTCCGATTGCGAGACTGATCCCGAATGCCACCACCACGGGCAGAGCGGACAAAACGGGGGTGAACCCGGCCAGGGCACCAGAGGAGGGGTCGAACGTCGGTGCGACCGCACCGATGAGGAGGGACAGCCCGATTCCGGCTCCGGCCCCGATGAGGCCACCGAGGCCGGCCAGGACGATGGACTCGATGAGGAACTGTTCGAGGATGGCGCGGTTGGTTGCGCCGATCGCCTTGCGGATGCCGATCTCCCGGGTACGTTCGGTGACCGAGACCAGCATGATGTTCAGGACGCCGATGCCGCCGACTACCAGCGAGAGCGCGGCGACGGCCGGGGTGAACAGGACGAGGATGCGCACGATCTGATTGAAGGTTTGAAGCCGGGATCCCAGGGATTGAATTTGGAAGTCCCGGAGCTGGGGATTGGTGATGTGGTGCCGGGCGTCGAGGATGCGGGTTATCTCGGCGATGGCGGCCGGAACGTCGGCTTGCTGGGGCGCTTGCACGACGATTTGGTCGAGTTGGTTGCTGGTGCTGCCGGTGCCGTAGCCGAAGACGTAGCGGCGAGCGGTACTCAGTGGCATGACCGCGGTGTTGTCCAGCTGCTGACCATAGCTCGCCATCACACCGGTGACCCGGAAAGTTTCATGGCCGATCTGGACCGTCTGGTTCAGCGCCGCCGCGGGATCACCGAAAAGGGTGCGCGCGACGGTGGGACCCAGGACCACCACTCTGGCCGCGGAACGGGCCTGGGCCGCGTCGAAAAACGATCCCGCCGTGAGGTTCCGGTTGTTCGTCGTGGCCCAGATGTCCGTGGTACCGATGATGTTCGCCGAGAGGAACTGGACGGTGTTGGTTTCGATGAGTGTTCCTGCGCCGGGCACCGAGCCGGTGGCAGGGGTGGTTGCGCTGGTGACAACTGGGGTCACCGTGGCGATGTCGGGTGCCCCCTGTAGCGCGGCGGCGTCGGCGTCGGTCAAATTCTGCGCGGGCGGCCCCCCAGGAACGGCCTCGGCCTGGGACACGATGGTGATGTTGTTGGCCACCGGTTCAATGCGCGCATCGACCGAGTTCTTCACCCCTTGTCCGCAGGCCGACAGTAGGACCACCGCCGAGACTCCGATGATAAGGCCCAACATGGTGAGCGTGGAGCGCAGCCGATGTGCCCGCAACGCGCGTAGCGCGACGAGTAACGCCTCCCGCAGCTTCATTGCTGACCTCCCCCCGATTCCGGAGCACTACTGGTACGGCGGCGAACGGGCCGAAGCGAGTTCGATACTTCTCGATCAGGCCCACATATTCCTGTTCCACGATCGCGCCTAGGGCCGCTCACGTCTTCACCACCAGCGCCAAAGTTCAGTACCGGTCAGCGGGAGCCCAAGGACTGCCGCCAGCGCCAGAGCACGACGGGCGCTGCCGGTGATGTTGCGCCACAGAATCAACACCATGCTGTCTTTGTGAAGAAGCGGTCGACCGGCAGGAGCCCATGACAGGCGAGTGGCCTTTCCAACGACGGTTGCCGAAACTGGATGGACAACGGGAGCACGCCTGCGCCGGCAACCAGCGATGTCGAGATGAGGAGTTGAATGATCAAGCTCGAGGGTGTCACCAAGGCCTACCAGCTAGGTAAGGTCGAGGTGCCGGCACTCCATGGCGTCGACTTGACCATCGACGACGGCGAAATGGTCGCCATCATGGGCCCGTCCGGATCCGGCAAGAGCACTATGATGAATATCTTGGGCTGTCTTGATACTCCGACTAGCGGGCGTTATCTGCTCGATGGCACCGACGTGAGCCGGCTTTCCAGCAACCAACTAGCTAAAATCCGTAGCCGCAAGATCGGTTTTGTGTTCCAGTCGTTCAACCTGATCCCGCGCACCAGCGCGATCCGCAACGTTGAGTTGCCCCTGATCTATGCTGGGGCACCGGACCGTCGCTCCCGGGCCCGGCTGGCCCTAGAACAGGTCGGGCTAAGCGATCGCGCGAAGCACATGCCCAATGAACTCTCCGGTGGTCAGCAGCAGCGGGTGGCGATCGCCCGGGCGCTGATCAACGATCCCTCGGTCCT
>JAODNG010000209.1 GCA_025465385.1 Pseudonocardiales bacterium | reverse complement strand
CACGATTCGAGCGACCACCGTCTCGTGCGCCGGCTTGCTGACCCGCACCCGCAAGGCGCCGTGGCCATTGGACGTGCCGGCGAACACCTCATCGCCGACGGTCTTGGCCGCCGGCAGACCCTCCCCGGTGATGGTGGCCTGGTCCACGTCGCTGACCCCATCCACGACTTCCCCGTCGGCGCCGATCCGCTCGCCCGGGCGGACCAGGATCACGTCCCCCACCTCCAGCGACGCGGTCTCCGTGCTCTCCTCACCAGTGGGAATGAGCCGGGTGGCGCGCTGCGGGGCCAGATCGAGCAGTCCACGCACCGATTCCGCGGTGCGATTCGTCGCCACTGCTTCCAGGGCACCGGAGGTGGCGAAGATGACGATCAGCAGCCCCCCGTCCCAGACCTCCCCGATGGCCGCTGCCCCGATCGCGGCCAGCACCATCAGCAGATCCACGTCCAGGGTCTTGTCCTGCAACACCTGCAGCCCGGCCCACGCGGGCTCCCAGCCCCCGGTGACGTAGCAGGCCAGCAGCAGCGTCCCGGACAGCCAGACCGGCCCGTCGGTGACCTGGACGAGCAGCCCGCAGACGAACAGCACAGTGGCCGCCGCCGCCCATCGGACCTCTGGCAACAACCATGTCCCAGCACGGCGACGGCCCGACACGGCTTCGGACCGGGCAACATCGGCTCCTGCGACGGTCACATCCACCGGGCACTCCTTCGGACATGCGGGGGGATCAACCACGCCACCATACAGGATTTCCTGAAGAGCTATTCAGTCATACCATCCTGTTAAAGTGGGCGCCGTGGGTCATGGAGTGCAGGGCAGAGATACCCCGCCGGCGGTGCTGGACGCCCAGACCGCGGCCAGCGTGGCGACCACGCTGCAAGCACTGGCGACCCCCAGCCGGCTGCTGATCCTGTCCCGGCTACGCCAAGGTCCCTGCGCTGTCTCCGAGCTCGCCGAGACCATCGGTATGGAAGCCTCCGCGGTATCCCACCAACTGCGCCTTCTGCGCACCCTGGGGCTGGTCACCGGAACCCGGGCCGGACAGCGGATCGTCTACGCGCTGCACGACAACCACGTCGCGATGCTGCTCGACGAGGCCGTCTACCACAGTGAGCACCTCCGCCTGGGAGCACCCGACCCCGGAACCGCCACCACCGCCTAACCAGACAGCGTCGTCCCGCACCCCGGAAGCCGGGAGTCGACCGCGCGGCCCCCGCCGGACCTGGTGTAACCCCGCTCCCTATCTGTTGGTGAGACCCGCAACAGCCGGGTTACCAGCGAGAGGGTTCGATCATCATGCGCCAGTTCACAACCAGCCTTGCGCTGCCAGCGGTCGCGGCGGGAATCGCGACCCTGGCTGGGGCCGCGATCGCGGTGGGAATCATCACCAGCCCCACCACCGCCGCCGAACCGGGGGCGGCCGGGCCGGCACCGGTGGTGGCCGAGCAGGCGATGCCGGGGATGTCGATGCCCGCAGGGGGGAGCCCGACTGCGGCGTCGGGCCAGGACGCGCCGGTCGCCACCAACGCGGTCGCGATCCAGAACTTCGCGTTCTCCCCGGCAATCGTGACGGTCAAGGCCGGTACCACGATCACCTGGACCAACCGTGATCAGGATTCGCACACCGTGACCGCCATGCCCGGTGGGCCGTTTCACTCCCCGACGCTGAACACCGGCCAGCCCTACCAGTACACCTTCACCACGCCGGGCCGCTTTGACTACCTGTGCACCATCCACCCGTTCATGACGGCCACCGTGGTGGTGACCCCATGACCACACTGGAGTCCGCCCACGGGCCCGAGGGTGGTCCGGTGGGGATGAGCCGCCGCCAGCTGCTGCGGCACACCGCGTGGTTCGGCGCGGCGGTGGTGCTCACCGTCACCAGCGGCGAGGTGATCAGTCACCTCGGCACCCCACCCGCTGCCGCGGCCGCCGTCGCGCAAGACCCGCACGCGTTGCGGTTCGTCCAGATCAGCGACAGCCACCTGGGTTTCCACGGGCCGGCGAACACCGACGTCACCGGCTCGTTCAGCCGCGCCATCAACCAAGTGAACACCTTGGGGTTTCGCCCGGATTTCGTGATGCACACCGGCGATTTGACCCACCTGTCGACTCCGGCCCAGTTCGACCAGGTCCGTCAGATGCTGGGCGGGCTGCGCACCGGGCAGGTGTTCACCGTGCCCGGCGAGCACGACTCGGTCGATGACCACGGGCAGAAATACCGCGCCGCCTTCGGGTCGGGCACTCGCGGGGATGGCTGGTACAGCTTCGACATCAAAGGCGTCCACTTCATCGCGCTGGTCAACACCCTCGCGTTGGAGAAGCTCGGCCACCTCGGCACCGACCAGCTTGAGTTCGTCCGCAAGGACGTCGCAGGCCTCTCCAGCGACACGCCCATTGTGGTGTTTAGCCACATCCCGCTGTTCGCGATGTACCCGACGTGGGGCTGGGGCACTGACGACGCCACTCAAGCCCTTAGCTACCTGCGCCGGTTCTCCTCAGTGACCTGTCTCAACGGCCACGTCCACCAGCTATTCACCAAGACCGACGGCAACGTCACCTTCTACAGCGCGACCACCACCGCCTATCCCTTACCCCACCCCGGGCAGGGCCCCGGCCCGATCCCCCTCACGTTGCCCGCCGGGCAGCTCGGCCCCGCCCTGGGCATCCGTGACGTCAGCTACCAACCCGGCCAACACGCCCTGGCGATCCGCGATCGGAGACTGGCATGAATCCGATTTTGCTGGCGCGGGTCACCGCAGCCGGCTGCCTGGCAGGCAGCGGTGTCATCCACGCCCAGCTGTACCTGACCGGCTACCGGACTATCCCATGGATCGGCCCGGCGTTCCTGCTGCAAGCCAGTGGCTCCTTCGCGGTGGCGCTGTTGCTGCTGCTCAGTTCCGCGGCTGTGCTGCGACTGGCCGCCGCTGCGCTCGCCGCCGGCGCGCTGGTGGGGTTCATCGCCTCCCGCACCATCGGAATCCTCGGGTTCGTCGAATACGGCCTGCTACCGGCCCCCCAAGCTTTGATCAGCGTGCTCGTCGAGATCGGCGCCCTGGCACTGCTCGCCGTCCCTTTCCTTGACCGCACCGCCGCCCGGCCTGCTCTTTCTCTGAGTCGCTAGAAAGGGAAATCATGGATCACCACACGCACCACCACATCGCCCAAGCCCTGGACGCCCTGACCGCTCCCAGCCCCCACCCTCCTCAGCGTCTCAGCGCAGACGAACTGATCATCGCAATGTCTGACCTAGCCACCATCGCAGGCGTACTCGGTCAGCTCGCGACCCTCACTCGTCGGCAACTGGCCGCCTGCGCCACCGTCGGCGCCCATCTCCACCAGGCTGAACAGCACGCTGGCGAGCTCCGCCGCTCCTTCAACCACGCCTGCGCCACATTCGCCTTCACCACGTCGCCACCCACAGCGGCCTAGCCCCAAATGTCCGAAACCGTGGTGTCTAACCAGGGACGTCACGGGGCCACCACAAGTCATCGGCTATCGGCGCGGGCGCAGCTATCCTGACGGTGACGATCCCTCACATTCAGCACGTGGAAGGAATGACTGTTATGGCGGGCTTAACCGGTTGGCATCTGCTGATTCTCCTCGCCGTGGTGGTGTTGCTATTCGGCGCCAAACGGCTACCGGACATGGCTCGGGCAGTGGGCCAGTCCGCGCGGATCTTGAAAGGCGAGATAAAGGGCACCGAAGCCGACGAGCGCGCCCGAAGTCACCAACAAGCACCCGCGACCGCAGCTCACCTGGAACAATCCGCGCACTCCGTCATCCCAGCCCAGGCACCCGACACCACTCACCCGCCCACCCGCTAGCCACCACACCGCAAGGAGGAGCCAGTGTTCGATCTGAGCATCGAAAAGCTGCTCATCCTGGCAGTGGTGGCACTGTTCGTGCTGGGACCAGAGAAACTACCCACCGCGGCGACCTGGTTAGCCCGAACCCTCCGACAAATCAAAAACTACGCCAACGACGCCAACCAGAAAATCCGCAGCGAAATCGGGCCAGAATTCGACGAGATACGTGCGCCGCTAAATGAGCTCCGGAGCGATCTGGCGGGCTGGTCAACCTGGCACGATCCCCGCGCCGCTCTGCACCACCACCTGCGCGACGCGATCACATCCCACGCTTACCCGCCTCCACCGAGCGGCTGGGAACCCGCGCCGAACCCGCAGCCAGACAGCCCCCTACCACGGCCGCTGGCTGCTGGGGAACGCCCACCCATCGACCCCAACGCGACCTAACCCAAATCCCCACCGATGGCAGCCGAGCCAA
>JAODNG010000493.1 GCA_025465385.1 Pseudonocardiales bacterium | reverse complement strand
GTCCCGAAATCGGCACATTCCGGGCAGTACAGCTCGATCATCGCTGGCCTGAACTCCACCCGTCGACCGTGCCACGAGCGGCGCCAGAGGCGGTGGAGGCGAGCCGGCGTGTCTTCACCGCGGTACTAGCAGTGGACGTGATGGCTAGCCGCGATCACCAGATCTTGACGCGGTCGCCCGGAGGGCGGAACAGCTTATCGCCTGGCTTGACGCCGAATGCCGCGTAGTACTCGGGCAGGTTGGTGACGACGCCATCGGCGCGGAACTTATCGGGGCTGTGCGGATCGCTCAGCAGTTCCACACGTAATTCCTGGTCCCGGGTCTTGCCGCGCCACACCTGCGCCCAGCCAAGGAAGAAGCGTTGCTCGCCGGTGAACCCGTCCATCACGGCTGCCGGGCGTCCACCGAGGGACAACTGGTACGCGCGGTGCGCCACCGTAAGGCCGGACAGGTCGGCGATGTTCTCGCCCAGAGTCAGTTCGCCATTGATGTGCTCGCCGGGCAACGGCTCGTAGGCCGAATACTGCGCGGCCAGAGCGGTGGTCCGAGCGGTGAATCGTTGCACGTCCTGTGGGGTCCACCAGTCGCGAAGATTGCCGGTGCCGTCGAATTTACGACCCTGGTCATCGAAGGCGTGACTGATCTCGTGGCCGATCACCGCGCCGATTCCGCCGTAGTTGACCGCGTCGTCAGCGGCCGTGTTGAAGAACGGCGGCTGCAGGATCGCGGCCGGGAACGTGATGTCGTTGCGCGACGGGTCGTAGTATGCGTTGACGGTCTGCGGCGTGGTGAACCACTCATTGCGGTCCACTGGCTTGCCGAGCCGGTCGAGATTGCGCTGGTGCTCCAGCTGCGCGGAGCGGACCATGTTGCCCACGAGATCGTTTCGGACGACCCTCAGTTTCGAGTAGTCCTTCCACTTGCTCGGGTAACCGATCTTCACCGCAAGTTTGCTTAGTTTGTCCCTGGCCTCAGCTTTGGTCGAGTCGCTCATCCAGTCCAAGCCATTGATAGACGTGCGGTAGGCGTCGATCAGCTTGTTGACGAGCGCGTCGATCCGCCGTTTGTTATCCGGTGGAAAGTAGCGTTGCACATATCGTTGGCCGAGCAGATCGCCCATCGCGCCGTCGACCGCGGTGACACCCCGCTTCCAACGCGGGCGCTGTTCCTGTTGCCCGGATAGATCACGGCCGCGGAACTCGAAGCGCGCGGTGACAAAGTTATTGCTCAGATAGGGCGAGAAGTCGTCGATGACCTTGAACTTCAAGTACGACTTCCAGTCCGCCACGGGCATGGTGGTCAGTGCGCTGCCTAAGGCGGTGAAGAAACTGGGCTCTGCGACGACGAAGTCGGGGGTGTGCACGCCGGCTGCGTCGAGGTAGGTCTTCCAATCCAGCCCCGGTGTGCGCGCAGTGGCATCGGCGACGGTGAACTTGTTGTAGGTGGCCGTCGCGTCGCGGTCCTGCGCGGCGGTCCACTGAACCTGCGCGAGGCGGTTCTCCACACCGACCACCTGGCCGGCCGCGGCATCCGGATTGGCGACGCCGGCCAAACCCAGCATGCGTGCGACGTAGGCCTGGAACTGGTCCCGGACCGCCACGAGCTGCGGATCCGATTTCAGATAGTAATCTCGGTTGGGCATGGTGAGCCCGCTCTGCGAGACGTCCGGGGCATAAGCCGATGCGTTGCGGGCGTCCTGGTCGATGGAGAGCGCGATGGGGCTTGGCGTGCCGTCCACTGCACTCGCACCGAAGTATCGGACGACGTCCGCGGGACCGGTGAGAGCATCGATGCGGTCCAGCGATGCCTTCAGCGGAGCGGCCCCGAGCGCGTCGAGCCGCGCGGTGTCCATGAAGCTCGCGTAGAGGTCGCCGATCTGCTGGTCTGGCGAGCCGGCGGCGCCATGCCTGGCTGCGCTGTCCTCGACGATCATCCGGAGCTGCTGTTCGGCCTGGTCGCCCAGGATGTCGAAGGCGCCGTAGCGGGTCCGGTCAGCCGGGATCTGGGTGGTGCTCAGCCACTGACCGCTCGCGAAGGTGAACAGGTCATCTTGGGGCCGCACCTGACGGTCGTAACCCGGCAGCAGTAGCCCCGATCCCAGCGGCGCAGGCGGGTCGCCCGCGCAGCCTGTCACGGCCCACACCAACATGATGGCGAGCGCACCGAGGCGCCACCGACAGCGAGTCACCAGATTCCCCCCGAAAGAGACGTCGTGATCGACGCGACCATAGAACCAGAGGGGTGAGAACGGCATGACGTCACGGTCACTTGCTGGGCGCGCCCGATCGTCTGCCGTACCGTGCAACCGGCCGTGCGCGACCGTTCCCTTGGAGATGACATGTCCCTGCGCCCGCGTTCGCGGAGCGCGTTGCTTGCCGCGATGCTCCGGGGGAAGGTGACCCTACCGTGGCGGGACATCTACGACATCGGCACCGCTCACGTGGAAGCGGCGGCTGGCTATTACAACAGAAACGTCCGCGTCGACACCCCTACCGGCCCCGTCAACGTCCGCATTCCCATCCACGGTGCCGACATCATGGATCTGCGGCTGTGGCGCGAAGAAGAGATCCTGCCCGCCATCACCACCTACATTCGGCACGCCCCTCGCCTGCTCCACGCTAGTGCCGAGCCGCGGTATCAGGTCCACGAATTCATTGACGGGCCGGTGCTCAACGCCATTGCCCCCCGCGGCGTCCTCGTCCCGCCGCACGTTCCGGCCGATGTCGTGGCGCTGCTCACTGAACTTAGTACCATTCCCCGCAGCAAATTGCCCGACTCCCCCGCCGACTGGCCGCACGGTGACGACACGATTGCCTTTGCATGGCGCCTATCCGAGCTGACCGAGCAAATCCATTCTACCTACCGTAATCAGTACGCTCCACAATTTCAGGCTTTCGGGTTTCCCGCCGATCCGCTCCAGGTCGTCGAAGCGGCCTGGCCCTCGCTCACCCGGCGGCCGCTGGTATGCATCCACTCTGACATCCACCGCAAAAACATGATTATCAAAGATGGGGAAAGCTACTTTTTGGACTGGGAACTTGCCCTTTGGGGTGACCCCGTCTACGACCTCGCCGTTCACTTTCACAAGATGGGCTATACCTCAGCCGAACGCGATCATGTCCTGCAGCTCTGGCAGGCGGCCCTGAGCCGGGAGTACATCGAAGGCTGGGAACACGACCTGGATACCTACCTCGCTCACGAGCAGATCAAATCCGCCATCGTCGACACGGTGCGCTACTCCCAGGCCTTCATCGACCCCAGCTACGCGCCTGAACCGGAACACGTGCTGGTCGACAAACTCACCGTCAAGCTCAACAACGCCTACCGGCGCTGGGCGGTTACCGAACGGGTGAACGCCGACACCGTCGAAGCTAGGCTCCGCGACTGGGCGCAACGCCTATCCGCTCAGTAGTCAGCGCCGATCACTGGTGGCGCGGTGGGTGGCAGGTCGCCGACGATCGCGTTCGAGTCCTCGTGGATGAGGTATTTGCTGCGGTGTTCGCGGTCTCGCTCGCCTTGCTGGCTGGGGGCGCCCCCGAAGGGCTGCCCGTATCCCGCCTCGCCGGTGTTGCGGACGGCTGGGCCGGTGCTACTGCGGGCGGTGCTCATCTCGTCGAAGGGCTGGAGGCCGGTGGTCGGGCGGGGGCCGAAACCGGTGGTGGGCCGGGGACCGAATCCGGTGCGGCCACTTCCACCGGCGGCCCCGAGGCGCATTCCCGCAGCCGACCCGCGGGCAGGTACTGACCGGGCTGATCCGGTGCTGCCTTCGGCGAGCCCGGTGCTGATGGGCATGCCGCCCGGAGACATCGCCTGAGCGGATATCGCGCCACCTTGGTTCGGTGGCGCGAGGTTGCTCGCAGTTGCGGCGGGCGCAGTCTGGGCGAGCTGTGAGACCGTGGCCGCCGGTTGGTAGACAGGCCCCCGGTGGGCTGGCGGTGGGGTCGCCGGTTGATGAGCGGCGCGTAGATGGGTGGGTGTGCCGCCACCGGCGATGGCTATGGCCGGTGGGGCGCTACTGGCAGCGTCGATTCGGGGATTGGTCAGCGGTAGCGCCCCGATGCTGCTGTCCAATGCCTGCGGCGGGGTGAAAGCTGGGGCGACGTCGATGTTGCCGTTGGAGTTGGACTGATATACCCGCATTGCTTGGCGGGCCTGCTCTGCGGCGTCCTGCTGGCGCTGCTGGGCTCTCTCTTCGTCGGAGGTAATCCCCGGAAACCAGTCCATTTTTTCGGCGGCCCACTCTCCGGGATCGCTGGAGAAACCAGCTGATTTCGGCGTCGGCGGCACCGGCGGGACGCTGTTCTTAGCGTTCACCCAATGCTCAGCCTGATCCTGCGCCCGCTGCGCGACGGTGGCAGTGGTCTGCACGACGGTGTCCATCCACGGCAGCATCGCGCCGGTCGCCGCCGCCGCACCGTCGGCTGCCGCGCCCTGTCGGGAGTCCAGAATGACGCCGATCGCGCTCTGCACGTAAGACTTGCAGGTCGATCCGACGCCGTCACCGAGCCGTTGCCACGACTGGCTGATCTCCTGCAGCGCGTCAGACCCTGCACCCCCGTTGATGTGGTCGAAAATGATTTGATGGCTGGTGTCGTCGTAGTTGAAGTCCGTCCCCATCGCTGCTCCCCCCTCAACTCTTCGGCGGCAGGTTCATCAGCACCGCGGCCGCGATCTGCTTGCCCACCTCGCACGACTGCTGCGGGTTGTTCTTCAGCGCTTGCTCTTCCGAGTGGTAGATCACCGTCACGCTCTGACGCTCCGCGGCTTTGATGTCGATATCGCAATGAGCGATGTCCGCGTTGGTCCTGGTGACTATGGCGGGGTAGCCGGCGATCTCGGTCAGTTCGAAGAAAGGCAGGCCGCGATGATCCCGGCTGTAGGCGACTTCCAAGGTCGGGTTGTTCGTGAACATCGTAATATCCAACGATCGAACTAATTGTTGTTCGCGGGTCGTCTTGCTCCACTGGCAGTCCAAGGTGCGGAAAAGGCCGTCTGATTCTTCCGGTGGAAGGTCGAACCCGAACCCGGTCGCCTGCTGCGTGGTCAGCAACTCACACGGCCGCCGGGCCATCGCTGCGAC
>JAODNG010000489.1 GCA_025465385.1 Pseudonocardiales bacterium | reverse complement strand
GCGCGCCGGGCGAGACGACCCGGTGCTACGCCGGCTCGCCACCGAGCTGCCGAACCTGCGCGCGGCCCTGGAACGGGCGGCGACGATCGACCCGGCTGCCGCTTTGAAGCGTTTCGGCTTGCTCCTTGCCCTGGGCGACGCCCAGTGGTGGGCCGGGCACGTCTCCGAGGCGAGCGCGACGTTTCAGTCCGCCACCTTCCTCGCGCGGCAATTCCAGGATCCTCATCGACTGGCCGAGGCAGCGCTTCGGGTAGGTGAGGTCGGCTACGGGGGCGCGTACATGGAGGCCTGGTCGTTCGACCCGGTCAAAGTAGAGCTCCTCGATGAGGCCCTGACGGCCCTGGGTGAGCAGGAGACTCTCCTTAAAGTCCGCGTGCTGGCCCGGCTGGCCACCGCGCTGTACCTCTCGCCGTTCGACTCGCTGGCCAGAAGGGATGCGTTGAGCCGAGCGTCCTTGGAGTTAGCCCGCCGCCTAGGGGACGGCCCGACCCTCGCTTACGCCCTGCACGCTCGTCACCTCGCGGTGTGGGGTCCGGACAACGTTGCCGAGCGCGTGAGCCTGTCAACCGAGATCATCGAACTCGCCCAGCAGGCCGACGATTTCTCCCTGGAGCTAGCCGGGCACGTCTGGCGTCTCGCAGACCTGTTCGAGATAGGCGACATGCGTGGAGCCGATCGCGAGATCGAGGTACACGAGGCGCTGGCCCACCGAGCCGGGTATCCGCACTTCATCGCCCACTCGCTCATGTTCCGCGCGACGCAGGCGATGTTGCGCGGTGAGTTCACCGACACTGAGGCCTTCGCCCTGCGGGCGCTGGCGCTCGGCGAGCAGGTCGGCGACGTGAACGTGCGGATCTCACACCACGTCCAGATGGCGGTGCTCCGGGCCCTGCAGGGGCGGCCTCAAGAGTGCGCTGCCTACTTTGAGCCCGCGGGGCGCGAACATCCACCCGAACTCGCGAGGCTGGTGAACCTGGCCTTCGTCTGTCTCGCCGGGGACCGCACTGGCGTCAAGGAAGCCTTCCCCGCGATCTGGCGCGCCCGAGACCGGATCCCGCCCCCATTCTGGCTGTCCATGACTGGCATGTGTGTTACGTCGCTTGCTGCCCACGCCGGAGCCATCCACGAGGGGGCGGCCATTTACGACCTCGTTCGCCCGTACGAGCGCCGCTGGGCCTTAGCCGGGCGAGACGCCGTCGCCGCGGGCGGACCCATCGCCTATTACCTCGGGATACTGGCCGCGGCCCTGTCCCGCTTCGACGCAGCCGGCCGCCACTTTGAGGTGGCCATCGAGACCAGCGAGCGGATCGGCGCTCGGCCCTACCTCGCCCTGGCACAGGGCGCCTACGGCGCCATGCTCGCCCGGCGCGGCGCCACCTTGGACCGTCAGCGAGCCAGACAGCTGCTCGCAGACGCCCTGCAGTCGGCCCAGGAGCTGGGAATGAACCAGCTCTACGACGAGGTCGTCGCAACCCAGGCCTGCCTACCCCGGGACCCTATACGGCCGCAATCGCAGCTCGACCCGTTCGCCGGCGACCCGTCCGCCGCCGTCTTCCGGCGCGAGGGGGAATATTGGACTATCGGCTTCCAGCGGGTAGTCATTCGCCTCAGGGACACAAAGGGCCTGCAACACCTGCGGAAGATACTGGCCGCTCCCGGCCAACAATTTCACGTTCTCGACCTCGCGGCGGAAGCCAACTCGCCAGCCGAGCGAGCGCGCGCGAACGTCAGCAAGTCATTGCGTTCTTCCCTGCGGCGGATCGAGCGGTCTCACCCAGCTCTGGGGGCACATCTGGCGACCACGGTGAAGACGGGCTACCTCTGCTCATACCAGCCCGATCCGCGCGTCCCGGTCAAGTGGCGGACCTAACGTGACGGAACCGCGCCGCTGAGCTCAGCCGGCCGGCATCTCCCCGCCAGTGTGGGCGAACGTCTTGTTGACGATCTTCCAAGATCCGTCCACCTTCGCCAGCGTGCAGAAGTCGACGAAGGACAAGCCACCCCAGACGCCGTCCTCTTCAACGATCGCGAGCGCCGCGTCACCGACCTGCTGGACGGAGGTAATCCGAGCGGTGTAGTTGCCGCCGCTGTCGAACGGCGAACTGGTAGCCATTTCAATCAACTGACTGATCGGGATGTCATAGCGGTGGCCGCCGACGGAGCCGAACATCCAGGCTTCACTGTGAAATCCCGTCTTGAGCTTATCGGCATCACCCTTTGACACGCCGTCAATGTAGAGCCGAACTGCATCCTCGATCGCGCCACGCTCGTTCGCCGAGTACACCGTTGTCATAGCCGCTCACTCCCTCTGGTCGCTGCCCCCGGGCCTCGATTATGTTGTCCGTCACAGGATTCAGCTGTCAGGTACCTGACATGGGCAGTGTCAGCTTGCCGACACGTTACCCAGCGTGGGCATCGCCGCAAGATCCTCTCGTCAAGTTCCCTGATCCTGAAGCAACACTGTGGAGTGCTGCCCGCAAATCGTCCGATATCCCTCCGTACTCACGTCTGTGTCGAAGGCTCGCATCGGGTACGCGCAGAACAGCGAGAACGGGTATCTGGTGCCGAGGTCGTTCCAGAGATCCTCCAAGGTGATGGCAGCAGCGACGTTGCCCTCATCCCACAGCACCGCAACCATCTCGCCGTAAATTCTCACATTGGGCGCGCTTTCCACTGCTCCGGAGACGAGCTGCCCGATCGCGATTTTGAAGCGCGCCGCGTCTGGCCTGCCACCCACCATGAACGTCCCCAGCGCCTCGGACGCATCCAGGGCAATGTAGCGGCCGCATCCCCGTGCCTCGGGTAAATCGATGCCAGCTGCCATGAGCGCGCTGTCGACTGAATGCCGGTGGGCCTCATTGGCAACGACGATGGCAGCATCGCCGGCGCGGAGGCCCGGTGCGAGGAAGTCGAGAACCGAGTCAACGAGGAATTTTTCTGTCTCGTAGAATCCAACGAAATGTGAATGAAGCTCAACGTTCGCGGTCAGGTCGCCGCCACCCTGCGTGGGGATCTGCTGAAGCTCCTTAAGGCGGTCCATCAACTTCCGGCGGCCGATGCGATACACACCCCCCGAGCGCCGCACACCGAGTTGGCGGGCCCAGGTGCTGTCAAGCATGACATATCCGTTGGTTCGCCTCTTCCCGGAGTGGACTCTCGAAACACTGGTGGCCGGCTCGCCGGGATCCGGTCCCCGGACGTCGCCATAGCGGTCCTCGATCATTTCCTTCTCCTTAAGAAGTCTGCTTTATCAAAGATCAACGCAATGCGGGATTCATCAGCGGCGGGTCACCGAGGACGTGGACGCGCCGCAGGTGGCGTCCACATTTCCTGGCGTAGGGCTCCCGGCCGTGTAGCAGCGTGTAGTTGTCCGCGACGACAAGATCCCCGGCTTGCCAGGCGTGGGCGTAACAGTGCTGCGCGTCGTACAGCGCGTCTCGCAGCGTCTGTTCGATCTCGGCGACGCATTCAGCAGCCACGTCATGGAACTTCACCCGTGGCCGGTTGAGGTAGTTAATGCTGTCAGGAACCGATTCCTGATACCGCAGGGTAGGAAACCCATGGTTCGGGTGTTCGACAACGAGCGGTGAGGTAGCCGTGCCTCCGTAATGTGACTCCTTGGCGACTCGGTAAGTCAGGGTCAGCCCCTCCCACAACGTCCGGGTCTCCGAGGACGCGCTGGCAAGTACTCGGGTCGTGTCGCAGAAGATGGTACGTCCACCCTGCTCATCGTCGAGCGACCTGACGCATTGGAAGATTTGGAACTCCGGGATCCATTCTACGAACATGCCGTCCCAGTGGAATGTCAGCGCAGTGTTATCGAAAACTACATCGACGGGGCGCTCGTGCTCTACAAGCTCTAGCACCGCTCCGAACGACCAGCTAAGCACTTGTCCCCACGATGCAGCGTAGGAGGCTAGTTCCGCTGATCCTGACAGCGGGTCGAAGCCGCGCAGGACGAGCAAATGATGTTCACGCGCCAGCTCTCGTGCGACCGAAACCGGCAGCTCCCCGGTATCAGTGCTCTCCCTCCCGGGCCGGATCATCACGCCGTATGGTGACATGAGTTCCACGTCGAATTCACCCGGCAGGCACGGATTCAATTGAGTCACCGTCTTTCTCCTGACCTTACCAATGCTCGCGGCCGTGTGGACTGCGGTTCCGAAGCCCTCGCCATATAATGCGACGGTCGCCCGTCGACATAAACAAGATCCGCGCCCATTGCCTCTGCCTCATACTGCTTCATGAGCATGAATCTGCCACCGACATCAACAGCCGTACCGTGCCAAGGGGTAAGCCAATTGTCCGACGTCTCAACAAGTTTTATGCCGAGCTTGGCCGAGCCGCAAGCCTGGGGATGGATCGACAGTCGCACGGCATCCGGGAACCGCTGCGCGAGCAGCTTCCCCCATGCCTTGCTTCGCTGGATGACACCATAGGCGCGCTCTCGGCATTCTCGCTGGAGGGCAGCTCGGCTCCCTTGGTAATCGGGAGTGTCGGCATCCTCTACCAGAAATCTGGTGATTCCGCGATATAGCCTCAACTGCTCGCCCCCGGCGTGTACCTGCTGCTTGAACAGCTCAAGTTCCTCGCCGTAGAACCCCATCAGCATGTGACGCATTGCCGTGTGCGTAAAGCCGGGATACTCGTCATCAAGATTGAACAAACTGAGCGAGGACGGCCCGATGCTATCGATCATCGCCCGCAGCTCGGCCTGGTAACAGCTGACGTTGGAATCGGCAATCTGGACCAGGTCGCTGAACACTCGACCGTCGGAGCACACGATGATTTTTGCGCCGGCCTGGTAGATCTGCCGAACTCGGTCGCATATGGCACACAGGAACTGCAGTGAGAGCCGTTCCGCCATGTCGGGCGTGGCGCCGAGTACTTTCGCGGTATTCGGGGACTTGGCGGGAAACGCTGGAAGTACGAACTCGACCGGGATGCCTCGGGAGACGAACCACATGACGCGCCCCCGGTGCACCTCAATGCAGCGGTCGCAAGGACGACGAACACAACGGTCATCTGTGGCCAGTCGCTGGTGCGCCATGACGACCCTCAAGATTTGCGCGCTTATTTCGCGCTGATGACGAGTCGACGGAGCAGGCGCTGCCGCGCTCGGCTCGTCGGTACCCGCAAATAGGGTTTCCGATTGAGGGCTCATAGCGTGAATTCTCTGCGCCCGTCACGTCGGCCCGCTGTCATGTACTCGACATGGACAGGGTCAGCTTGCCGACACGTCGCCGGCTCCTGGCGAGATCGGGGCCTGAGGCCCTCGATGCGCTACTCAGGGATGATCAACGTCATATCCACGGGCCGCGAGCCCGGCAAGGGTGAGGGTGATGGCCGCCTCGCACGTAAGCATGCGGCCCCGGGCCTCGTACAGTGCGAACCGCTCGGCGCCCAGGGCGTCGGCGAGCCGGTCCCGAGCGTGCCGGACTTCTTCGGTGATCACCCGCACTTCGATGGCCTCCCGCAGCCGGTCGGATGCCCCGAGGAGCGCCGAGGCCTGTTCGGTGTCATCGTCGATTTCCAGAATGAGAGCGGCGATCTCCAGCGCGTCAGCCACCCACCGCCGAGTTCCCAGGTCGGCCAGGAGCCCCAGCAGTTCCACGAGAATGCCCGCGGCACGGTGCGGCTGGCTGGCTAGGACGGCCGTCTCGGCGGCGCGGGTCAGCGCCATGGCGAGGACCGGTCGGACTTTCAGGCGCCGAGCGGCTCCGACTGCCTCATCCGCCAGGCGAAGTGCCCGCTCGCCGTCACCGGACACAGC
>JAODNG010000465.1 GCA_025465385.1 Pseudonocardiales bacterium | reverse complement strand
GCCAGCGACCTCCTGCGTCACCGCGGAAACACAATGCTGGCACACCATCCCCGTGATGATGTACTCGCCGACGGTGGCGGTATCCCCCATGTCATAACCTCCTATTCGGTGCGCCGCTCCGCGCGGTTCGTCAGGAGCGAACGAGGCGAGCGATCGCGTCGGCCGCTTCCTTGACCTTGACGCTGGCGTCGGACCCGTCGGCCGCGGCGTCGACCACGCAGGTCGCCATATGTTCTTCGAGCAAAGCCAGTGCGAAGGATTGCAGTGCTTTGGTAGCGGCCGAAACTTGGGTCAGGACATCGATGCAGTATTGGTCCTGCTCCACCATCCGCTGCAGCCCGCGGATCTGACCCTCGATCCGGCGTAGCCGCTTGAGGTACGCGTCTCGGTCCTTGGTGTAGCTCGCCACTGCGCCGTCCTCTCGGGGCCCTACGTTGGTAGGCCCAACATACCCCCGGCCGGTATCTGCCCACCGTGCCGACACTAGCTCGGAACCAAAATCACCCACACCGGGCCGGACGCGAAGGCCAGTGGCGATCCATCGGGCAGGTTGAAGGTGGTGATCGCATCTGGGGTCGGCCGCGACCAGTTCCCGGTGAACGCCAGCCCGTCGCGGAGCATGATCACGTCACCGGAGCCCACTGTCGCCGCGAACGGCGACGCTGCTCCGGCCGCGTCGTGCACCGAGGTGGCGCTCACCGACACTCGCTGCAGCACCACAGTTGCCGCACCGGGCCGCGGTCCAGACGCTGAGGTGAGCGGCGCGCCGTCCATGGAGATCACCCACCTGGCCTCCGCAGGAGCCCACTGCACGCCGATGGCTGTCGCCGAGTACCTGACCTCGGTCGCCGGTAGCGGACGGCCGCCGGGCGGAGGCGGTCCGAAGCGGAACCCGATATCCCGCGGTGGCGCGCCTCCTTCGCGTAGCCGGTTGGCGTCGCCGTAGAGGTTGTGCGGCATCGGCCTTCGCCGGTCTCGGTGATAGTCACCCGACCGCGCGATGGCCGAGACGTCCAGGATCGGAGCGTGGGCCACCAGCGCGCCTACTTCAGCTGCCGCGCCGGAGAACGCCAGCGCCGGCCGGCCGAAATTTGCCAGCAGTTCCACGTCGGAGGCGCGCGAGCTGCGAACCGGGCCGACCACCGGCGGGACTCGGGACTGATACACGCCGAGTAGCCGGCTCAGCCCGCCCTCGACTGGCTCGACGTAGACCAGATCTGCCAGCTCAAGTCCACTTTGCGGGCGCGCCACCGCGGCATTGTCGATCTTCACGCAGAGTACCGGCGCTTGGAGGTCGGTGGGCAGGCCGGTGAACGGCGAGACCGGGGGCGGACTGGGCGCGATGCTGGGTACCAAGCTGGGCGCCGGATCGGACGGGACGATTCTCGGTGCAATCGTGCTGGGTCCAACGGAGCCGGACGGAAGCTGAGCGACGGGTAAGTCGACTGCCGCCGAGGAAGCCACGGATGCGCTAGAGGAGCTGGACAGCAAGCTGGCGGGCAGCGCGTACACCACCAGCAGCAGGGCCAGCACTCGCAGCGCTTGTCCCCGTCTACTCATGACCACCACCCCCCTCGCGGAGCGCATGATGCCACTCTGGGTGACACTTCATACCAGCGGCGATCCGGCTACGGGAAATCCTGGTCCACCACACATGCGGTGTATCCAGCCATTCGGCGGTACCGTATGGCTCAGCGTGACGAAATATCGACAAGTTGTGGCACTCCGCTCGGAGGATGACAAAGAGTCGCCTGCCGATTACGCTGGGGGAAGATCGCTCAACGTCACTACCGGGGGAACCTAGTGAGTATGAGCCACGGCCTGCAACGCGTCGAACTGAGGCGCGGCCGGCTGGCTCTGCACCCCTGGCAGTGGAAGCTGTGGTGCGAGCGGAAAGTCGTTATCGCCTACGTCCTCGCCGTGAACTTCGTGGCACTGGCGTTGGCCGCCGCGATCATCATTGCGATGCCGATCCGCTCTGGCGACCTGGTGCGCTTCGGGTTGCTGGTCGCGGCTGCGGTCGTCCACCGGGAGGTGGTCCACCGGATCGACAGCCTGCGTGAGCGGACGACGGGCAATGGTCTGCTCACAAATCTCAGCCCGTTATGGATTTTTGCGGCAGCGTTGTCAGTTCCGTTACCCCTTGTCGTCGGTCTGACGGGGGTGGTGCACCTGCACTCCTGGTACCGAGGTAGCGCCGGCAGGTTGAACCGAAAGGTGTTCTCTGCTGCGACGATGGTGCTGGCGCCCGCGGCCGCCGTCGCAGTCCTGCAGCTGCTCCAGCCGGCTGCATACCCGATAGTCCCGCGCGGACCGGCGGGGCTCGTCGTCCTGATCGGTGCTGGGGCGGTGTTCTGGCTGGTCAATTATGCCTTGGTGGTCGGCGCTGTGATCATGTCTGACCCGCTGCAGCCGGGCCGCCAAGTCCTGGGCAATCCAAGTGATCAGATCGTGGTGGCGGCCTCGCTGGGTCTCGGAGTCGGATTCGCGGTCACGCTGGCTGTCAGTCCGTGGCTAATCGCCGTCCTCATGATCACCGTGTTCGCACTACACCGGGCACTGCTGCTCCCGCACTTCCAGCAGGCCGCGCGCACCGACAGCAAGACCGGGCTACTCACCGCAGGCTTCTGGCGTGAGGCCGCCGGCCGGGAACTCGAACGTGCCCGCCGGCTCGCCGACCCGCTCGGAGTGCTGATGCTGGACCTGGATCATTTCAAGTCGTTCAACGACCGGATGGGTCATCTCGTCGGGGATCAGGTGCTGCGCGCCGTCGCCGACGAGCTCCGCTCCCAGACCAGGCCCTACGACCTGGTCGGGCGGTTCGGCGGCGAAGAATTCGTGATTCTGCTGTCCGGTGTGGGCACCGCCCAAGTCGAGGACATCGCAGACCGGATCCGGGAGCGAATCAGCCAGCTGCGCGTCCTGGTCGACAGTCCGCACGATCGGCCGGCCACCGTGGATGGGATATCGATATCGATCGGTGCGGCGGTCCGACCCAATGACGGTGACGACATCGATCATCTGCTACTTGCCGCCGACGGCGCCCTGCTAGCCGCCAAAGCCGCTGGTCGTGACCGCGTGCGCCTCGCAACGCGCTGACCCGCGCCCTCACTGCACCGCGCTCATCCGATATAGGGACATATCGGGGCTTAGGGTTCGGTATAGCCCCGATATGTCTCCATATAGGTCGGGGTGGGAGGCAAGATGAGCGACGGGGTTCGGCTGGGTACTGGGGAGTTGGTGAGTCGGGCTGGGGCGGTGCGTGACGCGGTGTACGGCACTCGGGTGACCTACTCCCCCAAGGTATTCGTGCCGTTGACCATGCTGTGTCGGGATCGCTGCGGTTACTGCACATTTGCGCACGCTCCCCGGCAGCTGCCGTCGCCGTACCTCGAGCTCGACGAGGTGCTGGCAATCGCGGGGCGGGGCGCGGAGCTCGGCTGTCATGAGGTGCTGTTCACTCTCGGTGAGCGTCCCGAGCGGCGCTACCCGTCGGCCCGGAGCTGGCTGGCCGAGCACGGGTACAGCTCCACGATCGACTACCTGGTTGCGGCGTGCCGAGCGGTCCTCGATCAGACCGGGCTGCTCCCGCACGCCAACGGCGGCGCCCTGCACCGCGACGAGCTGGCCGCACTGCGCACGGTGACCGCCAGTCAGGGGATGATGATCGAATCGTTGCGGCCGGACCTCGCTGCGCATCGAGGCGCCCCGGACAAGGACCCGGACCGGCGCTTAGCCACCCTGCACGCCGCGGGTGAGCTGGCGATCCCGTTCACCACCGGGATCCTGGTCGGCATCGGCGAGACCGAGACCGACCGCGTGGCGGCCCTGGAAGCGATCGCCCAGGCGCACCTGCGGTACGGGCACGTTCAAGAAGTGATCGTGCAGAACTTCCGGCCTAAGGCGGGCACCGCCATGCGCCACGTGGCACCCTGCCCACCGCGGGAGCACCTGCGGGCCATCGCGCTGGCCCGGCTGCTGTTGCCGCCGCAGGTGCATGTGCAAGCTCCGCCCAATCTCACCGACGATCCGGCCAGCGTCCTTGCCGCCGGAATCGATGATTGGGGCGGGGTCTCCCCCAGCACTGCGGACCACGTCAATCCCGAACGACCCTGGCCTGCGCTGGACGAGCTGCGCAGCGGGACTGAAGCAGCGGGCCACACGTTGGCGCCGCGCCTGACCGTGTACCCGGAATACGCCCTACACCCTGACCGGTGGCTGCATGAGGCGGTCCGCTTCGGGGTGCTGGACCGTTCTGACGCCGAAGGTCTCGGGCGCGACGATCCGGGCGCGGTGTTCCGGGAATCTGCGTCCCGAGCTGCTGACGTGGGCGACGGCGCCGAGGTGACGGTGGCCGGGCGCCGCTCCACCGCCTGGTACTCCGGCGCCGACGTCGCGCCGCCGGTGTTGCTGCCGGCGCTGGGTCGGGCGACCGGCGCAGTACGTGCGGTACTTGACGGGGTTAGAGCCGGCCAGCGTCCCGGCCTCGGGGAGCTGGTCACGTTGTTCGGCGCCCGTGGTCCCGAGGTCGGCGCCGTTGCCGGACTGGCCGACGAGCTGCGCGCGGCCGCCGTCGGCGATACCGTCACCTATGTTGTCAATCGCAACATCAACTACACCAATGTGTGCACCTTCCGATGCCGGTTCTGTGGTTTCTCCAAGGGCAAGCTGTCGCTGAACCTGCGCGGCGCGCCGTACCTACTGACGCTGCCCGAGATCGTGGCACGGGTCCTGGAGGCGCAACGCCGCGGCGCTACCGAGGTCTGCCTGCAGGGCGGCATCCATCCCAGCTTCGACGGTGACTACTACGTCACGGTGTGTCGGACGATCCACGAGGCGGCCCCCGGCATCCATATCCACGGCTTCACCGCGCTGGAGGTCACCGAAGGCGCCCGGCGGCTAGACGAGCCTCTCGATGCCTACCTGACCAGGTTGCGCGAGGCGGGCCTGCGCTCGCTGCCCGGTACCGCCGCGGAAATCCTCGACGACGAGGTCCGCGCGGTGCTGTGCCCTGACAAGATCACTACTGCGGAGTGGCTGGAGGCGCATCGGGTAGCGCACTCAGTGGGGCTTCGCTCCAACGTCACGATGATGTTCGGGGCCATCGAGCAACCGGTGCACTGGGCCCGTCACTTGCTGCTAGCCCGGGAACTGCAGGCGCAGACCGGCGGATTCACCGAGTTCGTCGGGTTGCCTTTCGTGCACATGGCAACCCCGATGTACCTCAAGCAGGCGGCCCGGCGAGGACCGACTTGGCGAGAGGTTCTGCTGGTGCATGCGGTAGCTCGGATCGCCTTACACGGCTTGATCGACCACGTGCAGGCGTCTTGGGTCAAGCTCGGCGCTTCCGGCGCACGTCAATTGCTGCAGTCCGGTGTCGACGACCTGGGCGGCACGCTGATGGACGAGAACATCAGCCGTGCGGCCGGCGCCAGCCACGGGCAGGGCCTGGATGAGGCCGGATTCCGCGCGATCGTCGAGCCGCTCGGCCGACCGCTGGCCCAACGCACCACCCTCTATCAACCGGTGGGGATCAGCCACCACTAGCTCCGATAAACATGCGGAGTTGGGCGAACAGCTCATCTCGGCTGGTCACGTCCAGTCGCTGACGCATCCGGGCCACGTGATGCTCGACGGTCTTGGCCGAGATGAACAGTCGTTCCCCGATCTGGCGGTAGGTCAGTCCGGTCAGGACGAGTTCGGCGACTTCGCGCTCGCGCTCGCTCAGCGTGGGCGCGCCAGCTAGTGGAGCGGCTCGCCGGGTGACAGCTACGGGTTCGGGTGAATCCTCCGGCGCACCGTCTGGCACCGGGCTGGCTGCGCCGGGACCGGTCGCCTGCAGCGCTCGAGCACATCCCAGCAGCGCGACCATTGCCTTGCGGTCGGTGGTGCGGATCGCGGCCTGCCCAACGAGCCGGGAGCCATCGTTGGCCTGCCCGATCGTCTGCAACCCGCGCGCCGCGGCCTCCACCTCTGCGGGGTCGAACTTCCCGGCCAGCACCTGCATCCAGGCACGTCCAGCAGCAGCGAGCACGGCGGCGTAATGGTTGTTCTTCGCTGCCCGCACCAAGGCCGCCCCGTGCGGTTCGGCCGCGCTGGGCAACCCTCGCAGCATCGCGGCGTGCATGCCATACCAGTGCAGCGGTACCGACCACAGCGGCGGGTCACCAAGCCGCTCCAGCAGGGTCCAGGCCTGCGCTAGGTGCGGCGCCACCCGGTCGAAGTCTCGTAGTCTGGCTGCGGCCACGGCCAGCTCACCCAGTGGCAATAGGGCGAACAGGTCGGCCGGATGCCGGACGATCGCCTCTCGCGCCGCCGCCCACGCTGTCTGCAACGTCGGAATGTCGCTCTCGCGCCGGGCCAGACCCACCGCCAGCGCAGCGGCGAACAACTCCTCCCGTGGTTCCAGGGTGCCTGAGTCCGGGACGGTGCGGGCCAGCCATCGCCTGGCCAATGCGATGTCGCCACGGATCATCGCCGTCCACGCCAGCAGTAGCTGGTGGCGGGCTCGCGCGAACAACCCGCCGGCGCCGCTGGACAGCGCCCGCTCCAGGACCGAGACGGCGACGTCGAGCTCGCCACAATGCAGCGCCACGATCGCCGCCAGCGCCGCCGGAGTGTCTGGAAGCAGCGCGGCGCGGCCGCCCGGTTCGAGCAGCGCTGCGGCTCGGGTCAACGTGGACAGCGCCATCGTCGGGGCCGTCGTGGGGGCGGCCTCTGGTGAACCGAGTACCGACTCGAGCACGCCGACGGCCATCAGCGACTCCGCGCCAGCCACCAGCGTCGGCGGCCGGTCACCGGCAGAAGCCGCCAGCACCTCCCGAGCCTCGGTCAACGACCCGGTACCCAGCAGCGCCAGCGCCGCCAACGGCGCCGCCGATCCCAACCTGGCGGGGCCGACCCAGCGGTAGACCTCGGCGCTGCGAGCCAGCAGACCGCGTTGGGCCAGGACAGCGGCCGCGACGTTGCCAGCCCGTCCCAGGTCGGAACATGAGGGGTCGGATAATGCCTGATCGGCAAGGCGCAGGGCCTTGTCCAGATCACCGGCGAGAGCCGATGCCTCGGCCCGCCGGGGTGCCAACGACGCGGGGTCTGCACCGGCGGCGACGGCCTGAGCGTAGAACTGTGCAGCCTGCGCCGCAGCACCCGATCCGGACGGTTCGGACATGGCGGCGTCACCGGCCGCCTCGAAGACCGCTGCGAGGTCGCTCCCGCGAGCACCCGCCTCGACCAGCTGGTGGGCCAGACCGAGCACCGGCCGGCCACGTTCGAGATGCGCAGCGAGCGCCAGCCGCTGAACTACCCGCCTGGCGCCCGGCGCGGAACCGGCCACTATCGCGCGGCGCACCAGCGGGATCATTCGGCCGTCGCCGAGCAGCAGGCCGGCCGCCTGCGCCATCGACAACAGGTCCACCACGACCGCGGGATCCGACACCAGCACCTCGGCGAGGATTTCGGAGTCCGGCGCCGCGCCGAGTCCCACCGCGAGCAGTAACGCCCGGAGCTGGGGACCCAGCCGGTCCAGGCCGTGGCGGACGCGATCGACGACGCCGGGCGGCAGATCTGGGCGGTCGCCGTCGAGCCTGCCGCCGGTCGGTAGCGAGTCCACCGCCCAGTCGACCAGCATCGGAACGCCACCGGTCTGCTCGCAGAGCAGGTCGATCACCGGCGCGGGCAATGCCCCGCCGAGCCGCGCCGCACACCGCATCTGGATTCCGCGGCGGTCCAGCCGGTCCAATAACACCGGCGGATGGTGGCCGCCCACCGCGTCTTCGAGTTCGTCCAGCTCCGGCTTCCTCGGCCAGGGCCGGTAGGCGACGATGAGCCGCACGTCGCCGGTCAGCGCCAGCCGGCGCAGCCGGTCGAGGCCCGGGCCGTCCAGCTGATGGGCGTCGTCGACCAGCACGGCCACGTCCGAGGAGGGCGTGACCTCGACGGGCACCGCGCCCGTCCCGACGACGCTGACCCCGGCCGTCAGGTACGCCTGACGAAGCGCCGCCAGCAGTGCGCTCTTCCCATATCCGCCAGGAGCGGTGATGCACACGGCGAGGGGAGCCGACGGGTCGGCGGAGACAGCTTTGTACAACGTCTGCGCCGGCACCAACCCCGCCAACGAGACCTCTGCGCCGTCGTGCCTCGGGTCGAGGCGAGCCGTTGCCTGGTTCATCCGGACTGCCCGCGACGCGGGTGTGGTGTGGTGGTCGCAACGGCAGGGGTAGTCGCGACGGGGGCCGTGGTCGGGGGCGGCTTCGTTGTCGTAGGAGGCGGCGGGGGTGGTGTCGTCGTGGTGAGAGGGGGGCTGGACCAGGTGCTGGTCCAGGTGTACGTGGTGGTCCAGCTCGGCTGCGGCGCGCTGGTGGGAACCGCCGGGGCCGGTTTGTTCGGCGCGGCACGCGGTGCCGTACGGACAGGTCCGCTCGATCTGCCGCTGTTCGAGCTGTTGTCGCTACTTGCCCCGGCATTGGGTGCTGGGCTGGCGGCACCGGGGGCCGAGGCATCGGCCGCTGGGACACCGGGCGCTGGGACACCGGGCGCCGCGGGGGTGCTGGACGTCGACGTTCCGGCGTTCGCTGGGGGGACAGGACCGGTGCGGGAGGTAAGGAACGGAATTGACGCCACACCCGCGACGGTGAACACGGCTAGGGCTCCGGCGAGAACGACGTGTTTCGCCCGTCGGGACCTGATTCGGCGCCACTGGAACTCAGCGGGTTCGACATCCAGCGGCAGCGCCGTGAGAGATGGCCGCTGGGGAGCCTCAGCTGGTGGGAACGCCGGAACCTCGGATCCAGCGGCTAGTGCGGAGGTTTCGGTGACGGCCCCGCCGTCGACCGCCTCGTACGTGAGTTCCCCCTCGACCGGCGCGTCGGGGCTCAGCACACTGGAAATATCGGTGGGCAGCGCGCACAGGGCGGCGCCGAGGGCGATGGCGGCTTTGGGGTCGGCGTCGATGGCGACGGGGCGGCCGAGTTCGGCGGAGACGAGTTGGGCGACTAGGGGAACTCGGGAGGAGCCGCCGACGAGCAGGACGGCGTCGA
>JAODNG010000404.1 GCA_025465385.1 Pseudonocardiales bacterium | reverse complement strand
CAAGACAGTGCCCCGACATGAGCCTCGACCCCGTGAAGACGAATCCGCAGCACTACCGGGTGGTCTTCCAGAACGATCGCGTGCGAGTTCTCGAGTACGGCGATGCGCCCTCGGGCCAGGGTTGCGGTGGTGGAGATGGTGATCGACGCCGCCGGCGAGCCCGGACGCGCGCAGCTCCAGGACCTGAACATGCTGGTCGCGACTTCGGGCAGAGAACGCAGTCTTGACGAGTGCGACGCCTTGTTGACCGCGGCCAAGCTACGCCGCCACAAATTGATCGCCACCGACTCTCCGTTGAACGTGATCGACGCCGTCGCCGCATGACAGCCCGGTCCAACTACTTGTCAATCAAGGAGGAATAGTGGCTCAGCTGACGGGCAGGCCGCCCACGCCGAGCGTGGCCGCCCAATCAGCACCGGAAACTCGACACCTGAAGAGCGTTGCGGTTGCCAGCATGGTGGGAACCGCCATCGAGTTCTACGACTTCTTCCTCTATGGATTGGCCGCCAGCCTCGTTCTCAATAGCCAGTTCTTTCCGAAGATATCGCCGCTCGCCGGCACCCTGGCATCGCTGGGGACCTTCGGCGCGGGGATCCTGGCCCGCCCGCTCGGGGCCCTCATCTTCGGCCACCTCGGCGACCGGTCGGGTCGAAAGCACGTGCTCGTGCTCACGCTCGTCACCGCCGGAGGCAGTACCGCACTGGTCGGCCTGCTGCCCAACTACCAGCAGATCGGAATCGCCGCTCCGGTGCTGTTGCTCGCCCTGCGGATCCTGCAGGGACTGGGCATCGGTGGCGAATGGGGAGGCGCGGTGCTGATGGCTGCCGAGCACGCACCCGGGACAAGACGCACGGTGTGGGCCTGCTTCCCGCAGATGGGCAATCCAGTCGGTCTCATCGTGGCGATCCTCGTACTCTTTCTTTTCAATGGCGTACTCTCCGCACCCCAGTTCCAGAACTGGGGCTGGCGAATCCCCTTCCTGCTGAGCTTGGCGCTGGTCGTGCTGGGTCTCGTGATTCGGTGGCGCATACGCGAGACCCCCGAGTTCGAACAGGTTCGCGGCGCGCGGGACCTGCTGAAGCTGCCCATGGCGACTCTGGCGAAAAACTATACGAGGTCATTGGTACTCGGCACGCTGTACTCCACCGCCTCGCCCGCCATTGGACTGCTGATATACGTGTACGCGGTGGCGATCGGTCACGAACTGCTACATATTCCGACTGCTCGCATGCTCGACCTTGCGGCGGCCGCCGGGGTCGGCGTACTGGTCGCCATCTGGGTCTCCGCGAACCTTGCCGAAAAGATCGGACGCAAGATTGTCTCCATCCTGGGCTTTGTCCTCATGATGGCCTGGGCGATACCCTTCGTACTGCTCTTCCGCACCGGCTTCATCCCGCCGATGCTCGTCGGATTCGTGATGTTCGGCGTAGCCGTCGGCATGGTCAACGGCCCACAAGCGGCGGTGCTCGCGGGGTTATTCCCGGTTGCGGCGCGCTACACCGGCGTGTCAGTCGCTTTCCAGCTAGCGTCCGTCCTCGGTGGCGCCGTGGCGCCGCTGGCCCTGGTGGCCCTGCTCGGCACCACCCATGAGCTGGTCGTCATCGGCCTCTGGGCGCTGATCCTCGCCGCCATGAGCACGGTCGCGTTCCTGCTGCTGCCCCCTTCGGCGACCGGCGTCCATCAGCAGAACCCGCACTCCAGCACAAAGAGAACTGAGATGGGACTGATTCCTTCGAGATTTCCCGCAGCCCGTGACGACGCGACACCACCCAGACCGACACTCTCGACCAGTGAACACGGCGGCACTGATCGGGGAAGCGATGACCGCTATCCCTAGCCGTGGGCACCAACCTTTCGGCTACGCTTTACTGGACCGAAGTCCTGTTCGACCTCCTCATGAATGTATCGAGGAAAATCACAAAAATGACCTCTGCAAATTTCGATCGACACGAGCCGAACGAGGCGTTAGTTGGCTATGAGGACTGTTGTCGCGCCGTCACGTAACCGCATCGCAGTTGCCAGCTTCATCGGCACCGCGATCGAGTTCTATGATTTCTACATCTATGGCACCGCGGCAGCGCTGGTGTTCGGCAAGTTGTTCTTTCCCTCGTTCTCCGCCGCGGCGGGCACCCTGCTGTCGCTGGCCACCTTCGCGGTGGGGTTCATCGCCCGCCCGCTGGGCGCGGTCCTGTTCGGCCACTTCGGCGATCGGCTGGGGCGCAAGCGGATGCTAATCGCCTCATTGCTAGTGATGGGGCTGTCCACGGTGGCGATCGGGTTGGTGCCTTCGTTCGCCACGATTGGGGTGACCGCGCCGGTGCTGCTGGTGGTGCTGCGCTTTGTGCAAGGCATCGGGTTGGGCGGCGAGTGGGGCGGCGCGGTACTGCTGGCCACCGAGTACGCGCCGGCGGGGCAGCGCGGGTTGTACTCGGCGTTCCCGCAGCTCGGTCCGTCGGTCGGGTTCGTGCTGGGCAACGCGCTGTTCCTAGTGTTGAACGCGGCGATGAGCGCGGAGGCGTTCCAGGCGTGGGGGTGGCGGATCCCGTTCCTGGCCTCGGCGGTGCTGCTGGCGGTCGGCTACTACATCCGGATGCGGATCGC
The DNA here is from genome assembly GCA_025465385.1 of Pseudonocardiales bacterium. Classification (GTDB taxonomy): domain Bacteria; phylum Actinomycetota; class Actinomycetes; order Mycobacteriales; family Pseudonocardiaceae. Next base: position 1,222 of record JAODNG010000404.1, on the reverse strand, counting down.
CGAGACGCCGGTGTTCCAGGCCGCGCTGCAAGCCAACGCGCAAGCCGAGGTGCCGTTCCTCGAGCTGTGGCGTCGCCAGCCGGTGGTGCTGGTGCTGGCCACTGTCTCGTTCATGCTGGCGTTCACGCTGTTCTACACGATCAGCACGTTCTGCCTGTCCTACGGCACCACCGCGCTCAAGCTCTCCCGCACAACCATGCTGGTCGAGGCGATCATTGCGGCGGCGGTGATGGGCGTGGCCACGCTGTGGTTCGCGGTGTTGTCCGATCGGGTGGGCCGGCGCAAGCTGTGCATCCTCGCCGCTGTGGCCTCCGCGGTGTGGGCGTTCCCGCTGTTCTGGTTGATGCAGACTCGTTCGCCGCTGCTGATCGGGGTGGCCATGGTGGTCGGGCTGGTGTGTTTCGCGCTGCTCTGCGGGCCGATGGGCGCCTACCTCCCGGAGCTGTTCCGGGTGCACTACCGCTACTCCGGCGCCTCATTCGCCTACAACACGGCGGGCATCATCGGCGGGGGGATCAGCCCGCTGGTGGCCACCAGCCTGCTGGCCAGCACCGCCTCCACAGCCCCATTCTCCTGGTACCTAGTCGGCGTGGCGGTGCTCTGTCTGGTCTGCCTGCTGTTTATGGACGAAACCAAAGATCACGACTTCAGCGACGGCATCCCCAACTCAGCCGCTCTGACTATCGACCATGCGGACCGATCGACGACCACTCAATAAGCCGGCCCACCCCGGACACAGACTCGATCATTCCTCGAATAACAACGACTTAAAAACACCACCAGCCCCAAACAGGCACGAGCACCAGACGTTCACCGCCGTTGATTTCCGTCGCGCCTTTCGACACTGCCCACCTGTCGGTTCGTGATCGCGGCCCCGAGTCTCGGGCAGGCGGTCGTTTACCGACACTCGAAACGTGGCGCATGGCTTTCAGGAACCTCGGGTTCAGGAGACAGCGGACGCCGGTTGGCGGCGACTGCTCGTTTGACCAGTGCGGGGTCGCCCAGGCAGAACGGATGGGCGAGCATGAAACGCCACCGTGCTGAACGCGTGGGCGACGGCCTCGTCGACGAGGGTGGCACGGATCAACTGGTCCATGGCCCATCGCTGGCGTTGAACGTCTTCAGGCACTTCAGCCCCCGAACATCGTTGGTCACAACCGGATAAGTTCCGCTGCTCGTTCGGCAATCGCGTAGACAGTTGCGTTGGTGTTGGCGGAGATCG
>JAODNG010000194.1 GCA_025465385.1 Pseudonocardiales bacterium | reverse complement strand
CACCATGAGCGGCTCGAAGTTCTCCACCTCACGCGGCACCGTGATCTACGTCGGGGACTTCCTGCGCGAATTCGGCCCGGACACGTTGCGCTACTTCATCTCGGTGGCCGGTCCCGAGACGCAGGACACCGATTTCACCTGGGACGAGTTCGTCAGGCGGGTCAACTTCGAGCTTGCCAACGAGTGGGGCAATCTCGTCAACCGCTCCATCGCGCTGGCCCACCGCAACGTCGGGTCAGTACCGCGGCCAGCTGCGCTGCAGACCGTCGACGGCGAGCTGCTGGCCACCTCACGGGCGGCCTTCGACACCGTCGGGGGGCTGCTGGAGCGCAACCGGGTCAAGGCCGCTATTGGCGAGGCGATGCGAGTGGTGAGCGCGGCGAACAAGTACCTGTCCGAGCAGGAACCGTGGAAGCGCGCCGACGATCCGCAGCGCCGGGACACCATCCTGCACACCGCGCTGCAAGTCGTCTCCGACGCGAACACACTGCTCACCCCGTTCCTGCCACATGCCGCCCAGCGGGTGCACGAGCAGCTCGGCGGCGCCGGAGTGTGGTCGGCTCAGCCGCAGATCCGGGAGGTCAGCGAAATCGTCGCTGGCTCTGGCCCTGACTACCCGGTAATCACCGGTGAGTACGCCGCCGAACAGGCCCGCTGGACCAGCATGCCGATCGAGCCAGGCCGCCCCCTCGCCAGACCCACCCCCCTGTTCACCAAACTGGACCCCGCCCTTGGTGATACCGGCCCCACCTGGGCGCCCATCGAATCCTGACCCACCCGCAGCCAGGCGGAGGAGTTGACGTGACCGAGTTGCCGCCTGCGCCGGCGCGGTTGCCGGCGACGGTCGTCGACGCGCACACGCATTTGGACGCATGCGGCGCGAGCGACCAGGCGGAGGTTCGGGCGGTGATGGACCGGGCGGCGGCGGTGGGCGTCGCTGCGGTGGTGACGGTGGCCGATGACATGGACTCCGCGCGCTGGGTGGTCTCGGCGTCGAGCTGGGATGAGCGGGTGTTCGCGGCGGTGGCGCTGCATCCCACCCGCACCGCGATAATGACCGATGCCGACCGCGCCGAACTCGAGCGGCTCGCGCGGCAACCACGGGTGGTGGCCGTGGGGGAGACCGGCCTGGACTACTACTGGACGCAACGCGATCCGCGTTGCGCGCCACCGGAGGCACAGCGGGATGCCTACCGCTGGCACATTGATCTGGCCAAGCGGGTCGGCAAGCCGCTGATGATCCACGATAGGGACGCCCACAGCGATGTGCTGGCGGTCCTCGAGCAGGAGGGGCCACCGCAGACCGTAATCTTCCACTGCTTCTCCGGTGATGCCGCTATGGCGCAGATCTGCATCGATGCCGGTTATGTCCTCTCCTTCTCCGGCACGGTGACTTTCCGCAACGCTCGCGCATTACGCGAGGCGGCGATGCTGGTCCCGGACGGGCAGCTGCTGGTGGAGACCGATGCCCCGTTCCTCACCCCGCATCCACACCGGGGACGGCCCAATGAGCCGGTCAACCTGCCCTACACCGTCCGGGATCTCGCCGCGCTCCGCGGCCAGGACGTGGCCGAACTCGCAGCATCAAGCTGCGCCAACGCCGGGCGAGTCTTCGGATTCAGGCCCCCAGTTACCCAAAGTCACTTCGGTGGGACCGATACCGCTCGACGTTTCTGACCGCTCAATCAGCGACACTTCCCAAGAAATGTTTGCGTACTCGGCTACGAACCGTTACCGTTCCGTCACTGTCAGCCGGGATGGGGTAGTTCCGGCACGGGGATGTGGATCGCTGTCGGCGGCGTCACGGTCGTGCGGGCAGCGATCCGTCGGGATGAGTCTGCCTTCTTTTGTGGAGGTGGGCGTCTGCTCCCGGCTGTTCTCGTGCTTCCCCTGCCCGGAACTGCGACGACTGGACATCGGTGACCACTCGTACGTTCGTCAGAGGCACGCTGGTAGCCACCATGCTGGCATTGACAACCGGCACGGCCTCGGTTCTCACGATGGACAAGACCATCACCGTCACGGTGGACGATGAGCAGCGGACCATCCACACATTCGCGTCCTCGGTTGCGGGCGCGCTGGAATCCGCGGGGCTTCGGGTCAATGAGCAGGACGCCCTGGCCCCCACTGCGAACAGCGCCGTCGAGGATGGCAGCCGGATCGTGCTCAAGCGCGCCCGGCCGCTGGCCCTCACCGTCGACGGGACTCAGCACGAAATCTGGACCACCGCCCTCACCGTCGACACCGCGTTGCAGCAGGTTGGGATGAACGCCCCGGCCATGCAACTGTCGGCTGATCGGTCCCGGCGCATTCCGCTGGAGGGCATGGCTCTGGTGGTACAGATCGCCAAGCCGATCACCCTGCTCGATGGGGGCCAGCCGGCGAAGGAGATCCAGGCTACCGCGCTGTCGGTCGGTGATCTGCTTACCCAACAAGGGGTTCCGTTGCAGGATCGCGACCTGGTCACCCCGGCACGGAATTCGCCGGTCCTGCCGGGGATGACAGTGCAGGTGACGCGCGTGGTCACCGAGGAACGTAGTTTCAAGCAACTCGTCGCGCCCCCGGTCAAGAAGGTCACAGATCCCCGGCTGCCGGTCGGCAGCGAGGTCGTGGAAGATCCTGGCGCCCCGGGCGAGCAGATCGTCACGTTCCGGGTCACCCTGGCCAATGGTCAAGAAGCCGACCGCAAGCAGCTCGCCGCCCAGGAGCTCACTCCGGCGCGGCCCGCCCGGGTCCGGGTGGGCGCGAAGGGGTCCGCGCAGCGGTATACCGCCACTGGGACCACCGTGTGGGATCAACTGGCGCGATGCGAGTCTGGCGGCAACTGGGCCGCCAACTCCGGCAACGGTTATTACGGCGGCCTGCAGTTCGACAAGGGCACCTGGAGCGCGAACGGCGGTAGCCAGTACGCGCCCTACCCGCACCAGGCGAGCCGAGAGCAGCAGATCGAGATCGCCCAGCGGGTCCGCAATGCCCGCGGCAACTACCACGCCTGGCCAACCTGCTCAGCCGAGGTCGGCCTGGCCTAGTCTCACCCGTCATGGAGACATATCGGGGCTATCGGGCGCCTCGTAACCCCGATATGTCTCCATGACGAGGTTGCTCGGGCCGGCTGAGCTGCGGAAGTTGGCTGAAAAGGTTGGCGTGCGGCCGGCGAAGCGGCTTGGGCAGAACTTCGTGCATGACGCGAACACGGTGCGCCGGATCGTGGCGGCGGCCGACTTGACCCCCGACGATGTCGTGCTGGAAGTCGGCCCTGGGCTGGGCTCGCTGACCCTGGCGTTGCTCGGCGCGGTGGACCGGGTGCTGGCCGTGGAGGTGGATCCGCTGCTGGCCGGCGCGTTGCCCGCCACGGTGGCTGACCGCGCCCCGGAACGCGCTGATGCACTACGCATTCTGACCGCGGACGCACTTCGCGTGCGGCGGCCGCAGATCGTCGAGGCGGCTGGGGGTCTGGAACCCACCGCGCTGGTCGCGAACCTTCCCTACAACGTCGGTGTTCCGGTACTGCTGCATTTGCTCGCTGAGCTGCCGAGCCTGCGCCGCGGCCTGGTGATGGTGCAGGCCGAGGTGGCCGACCGGCTGGCCGCCCCGCCGGGCAGCCGATGCTACGGCGCGCCCAGCGTCAAGGCGGCCTGGTTCGCCGACGTCCGCCGCGCCGGTCCGGTGCCCCGCGCGGTGTTCTGGCCAGTGCCCAATGTGGACTCCGGCCTGGTTTCCTTGACCAGCCGTCCGCCTCCCTCGACAGTGCCCAGGCAAGAGGTCTTCGCGCTGGTCGATGCCGCCTTCGCGCAGCGCCGCAAGACGTTGCGGGCCGCCTTGGCCGGCTGGGCCGGTTCAGCAGCTTCCGCCGAGCAGCTGCTCCGGGCGGCCGGGGTGGATCCCGGCGCCCGTGGCGAGCAGCTCACCGTGTCCGAGTTTGCGAACATCGCCGGTCAGCGACGATAGCTCGCATTTGCCACTCACGGAGTCGTCTAGGGACGGCCCGTTATCCTGGTGACGTGCTCGCTGTGGTCCCGCAACCGGTTACCGTGCGCGTCCCGGCCAAAGTCAACCTGCACCTGGCCGTGGGTGGCCTGCGCGGCGACGGCTACCACGAGCTGACCAGCGTATTTCAGGCGCTGTCGATGCTCGACGAGGTGACCGTCGCGGCCGCCGACGAGCTTGGCGTGCAGGTATACGGCGAGGGTGCCGCCACGGTGCCCACCGACGACCGCAACCTGGCGTGGCGCGCGGTCCTGCTGCTCGCCGAGCGGGTGGGCCGACGGCCTTTGGTGCGGGTGGTCCTGCGCAAAGCCATCCCGGTGGCTGGCGGCATGGCTGGCGGCAGCGCGGACGCGGCGGGCACTCTGGTCGCCCTGGCTGCGCTGTGGCGCCTGGATATCAGTCGCGAAGAGCTGACCGCATTGGCCGCTGGGTTGGGTAGCGATGTGCCGTTCGCGTTGTGCGGCGGCACCGCGATGGGCACCGGGCGCGGTGAGTCCTTGGTGCCGGTGCTGGCGCGGCACTCGTTTCACTGGGTGATCGCGCTGGATCACCGCGGCCTGTCCACACCGGAGGTGTACCGGGAGTTGGACCGGCTGCGCCACGGTGCTCCGCAGTCGTTGCAGCGGCTCGGCGACGTTGAGCCGCTGCTGGAGGCGCTGGCGTCGGGGGATCCTCGGCGGCTCGCATTGCTACTCGGAAACGATCTGCAGGCCGCGGCGGTGTCGCTGCGCCCCGCGCTGCGCCGGACGCTGCGGGCCGGGGTCGACGCTGGGGCATTGGCCGGCATCGTGTCGGGATCGGGGCCGAGCTGTGCGTTCCTGTGCACGGACGGCGACGCCGCGGTCCGGGTTGCCGCCGAGCTGGCCGGAGCCGGCGTGTGCCGCACCGTCCGGGTAGCCACCGGCCCGGTGCCGGGTGCCCGCATTGTGGAGGATTCGCGCCCGGTTCCGCCCAGCCCCGGACCGCCCAACGAACCGCTGGCGCACGCCTGATGGCAAACCTCGTCAACCTTGAGGCCGTCTCGAAGTCCTACGGGATCCGTCCGTTGTTATCCGATGTGTCGCTCGGCGTCGATGAGGGCGATCGGATCGGCGTGGTGGGACTCAACGGTGGTGGCAAAACCACGTTGCTGGAGGTGCTTGCGGGGCTCGCGGCGCCGGACAGCGGTCGGGTCAGCCAGAACAGGGGTCTGCGCACCTCAGTGCTCACCCAGCGAATCGAACTGCCCGAGCAGGCCACCGTGCGCCACGCGGTGCTGGACCCGCTAGGGGTTACCTCTGAGTACGAGTGGGCCGCCGATCCCAGAGTGCGCGGCATCCTTGACGGGCTGGGGATCACAGCACTGGGACTGGACCGGCCGGTGGCCGGGCTCTCCGGTGGGGAACGGCGCCGGGTGGCGCTGGCCGCCGTGCTGGTGCCCGAGCTCGATCTGGTGATGCTCGACGAGCCGACCAACCACCTCGACGTCGAGGGAGTGCGCTGGCTCGCCGAGCACCTGCTGGCGCGACGCTGCGCGGTGGTGGTGGTGACCCACGACCGGTGGTTCCTCGATACCGTGTGCACCCGTACCTGGGAGGTCACCGACGGCCGGGTGGACGGCTACGACGGCGGCTACGCGGACTGGGTCTACGCCCGCGCCGAGCGCCTCCGGCTGGCCGGCGCGGCGGAGGATCGTCGGCGCAACCTGGCCCGCAAGGAGCTCGCGTGGCTGCGCCGTGGGCCGCCGGCGCGCAGCTCCAAACCGCGCTACCGTATCGAGGCCGCCGAGGCGCTGATTGCCGATGTTCCGCCGCCGCGGGACAACGTGGAGCTGCTCGCTTTCGCAAAACGCCGGCTGGGTCGCACCGTGCTGGAGCTCGAGGACGTCACGGTGACGATCGGCGGCCGGCGGCTGCTGGATGGCGAGACGTGGCGGATCGGCCCGGGGGATCGCATCGGGCTGGTCGGGGTCAACGGATCGGGCAAGACGACGTTGCTGCGGCTGCTCGCGGGGGAGCGGGAGCCGGACGCCGGTCGCCGCGTGCAGGGCCAGACGGTGTTCCTGGCGCACCTACACCAGGAACTGGAGGATCTACCCGAGTCGCTGCGGGTGCTGGAGGCGGTCGAGGAGGTCGCCTCGCGGATCACGTTGGGCCGCCGGGAGCTGTCCGCATCGCAGTTGGCTGAGCGGCTCGGGTTTCCCCCGTCGCGGCAGTGGACGGCGGTGGCGGATCTGTCCGGCGGGGAGCGCCGGCGGCTGCAGCTGACCCGGCTGTTGATGGCTGAGCCCAACGTGTTGTTGCTCGACGAGCCCACCAACGATCTGGACATCGACACGTTGCAGCAGCTGGAGGATCTGCTCGACGGCTGGCCGGGCTCGCTGGTGGTGGTGTCGCACGACCGCTATTTCGTCGATCGGGTCTGTGACACCGTGGTGGCGTTACTCGGTGATGGGCGGATCACCCACCTACCCGGCGGCATTGAGGAATACCTGGCCCGGCGCGATAGCACTGCGGCCGTCCAGTCCGGTTCTTCCTACGCGGCCGAGGCGCCGAAGGAAGCTGCGCAGCTGCGGGCCGCCCGTAAGGAGCTGGCCCGGCTGGAACGCCAACTGGAGCGCTTGTCGGGGCGGGAAGCGCAGCTCCAGCAGCAGATCACTCAGCAGGCCGCCGATCCCGTGGCGTTCCGGGAGCTCGACGGTGAACTCCGGGTGGTACTCGCGACGAAGAATGAGCTGGAGACCCGCTGGCTGGAAGTCGCCGACGCCGCCGGTTGACCGCCATCGCATGCGGGTTTGCCCAGCACAGCCGTAAGGTGGCCGTTTGTGAGCAGGTTCCTCGACACTCTGGTGGCGCACTGCGCGTCGGGTTCGCCGACCCGGTCGGACCGCGGCATGACCACCGGTGAGCCCACCCAGCCGCGCCGGGTCACCTGGACAGAAGTGCACCACAAAGCCCTGCGCGCCGCCGGATATCTGGTAGGCACCGCTGCGCCCGGGGTGCAACACGGTGACGCGGTAGCGGTGTTGGCGGGTGACCCCGCGCTGATCGCTCCCGCGGTGCAGGGCGTCTGGCTGGCCGGCGGCAGCGTGACCATGCTGCACCAACCCACCCACCGGGCTGATCTGGCGAGTTGGGCGGCGGACACCATCAGGGTGCTCAGCATGATCGACGCCAAGCTGGTGCTGCTCGGGCCGCCCTTCGACCAGCTTGGCCCGCTGCTGGATCAGCGCGAGATCAGCTACCTGATGCTCGCCGACCTCGACGATCCAGCCGTCCGACCACTCAGCGCGCACGTGCTCGTGGGCGAGGACGACACCGCCCTGCTACAACTCACCTCAGGCTCCAGCGCCGAACCCAAGGCCGTTCGGATCACCCACGGCAACCTCTACGCAAACATGACCGCGATGGCGCAGGCGGGGGCGCTCGACCCGGTCAACGACGTGATGGTGTCCTGGCTGCCGCTGTTCCACGACATGGGGATGGTCGGTTTGCTCACCGTCCCCATGGCGCTGGGGCTGGAGCTGGTGAAGGTGACCCCAACGGATTTCATGTCCCGTCCGTTGCTGTGGGCCCAACTGATCACCAAGTACCACGGCACGATCACCGCTTCACCGAACTTCGGCTACGCCCTGCTGGCTCGGCGGTTGGCCAACAGCGACGAGCACTTCGACCTGTCCAGCGTGCGCTTCGCCCTCAACGGCGCCGAACCCATCGAACCGGCGGCGGTACGGGCCTTCACCAGCGCGGGAGCGCGGTTCGGGCTGCCGGAGACCTGCATGGTATGCGCCTACGGGATGGCCGAGGCCACACTTGCGGTCTCGTTCGCCCCGCTGGGGATCGGCATGCAGGTGGACACCGTGGATGCTGACGCTTTGGAGACCGGACGGCGGGCCGTCGTCGCCGAGCCGTCGGACCGGGACGTCCGGGCCTTCCCCCGATTGGGGCCGCCGTTGCCCGGGATGGAGGTGCAGGTGCTTGCCGAGGACGGTCGCCCGCTCGATGAGCGGGAGGTCGGCCGGCTCCAACTGCGCGGCGAGTCGGTGACCCGCCAGTACCTGACCACGGCCGGACCGCTGCCCACCCAGGATCCCGACGGATGGTTGGACACCGGTGACGAGGGCTACCTCACCGAGGGTGAAGTGGTGGTCTGCGGGCGGCGCAAGGACGTCATCATCATGGGCGGGCGCAATATCTATCCCCTCGACATCGAGCGCGCCGCCGGGCTGGTCGACGGGGTCCGGCCGGGCAATGTGGCGGCCGTGCGGATCGACGCCGGTGCCCGGCGGGAATCGTTCGCGGTGGCCGTCGAGTCCAAGCAGGCCGGCGACGCCGATGCCGAGCGCGTCCTGCGCAAGGAGGTCACCTCCCGGGTGGTCGATGCGATAGGCTTGCGCCCCGCCGCCGTCGTGGTGCTCCCACCCGCCGCATTACCCAAGACCCCCTCGGGCAAGTTGCGCCGCGCCGCCGTCCGCGACCGCATCGCGGACTATCTATCCTGAACCCGGCAGCTCAGTGCACCTGGTTTTGGGTGGCGGCGAGACCTTGGGTGAGCAGCTGCTCGACGGCGTCGGCGCAGCGGTCCACCAGGAAGTCCAGTTCGCGGCGCTGGTCGGCGGAGAAGTCGCGCAGCACGAAATCAGCCGGGTCCATCCGGCCCGGCGGCCGGCCGATACCGAAACGTACCCGCAGGTAATCCCGGCTGCCCAGGCATTCCGAGATCGAGCGAAGCCCGTTGTGGCCGCCCTCGCCGCCACCGCGCTTGAGCTTCAGCACGCCGTAGTCGAGGTCCAAGTCGTCGTGGACGACCACCACATCGGTCGGTGGGACCTTGTAGTACCGCGCCGTCGCCGCGACCGGCGGCCCGGAGATATTCATGAAGGAGCGCGGGCGCGCCAGCACCACCCGACGTCCGGCCAGCCGTGTTTCCAGCACGTAAACCCCGGCCTTGTGCGAAGTGAAACGTCCACCTACCCGATGGGCCAGCTCGTCGAGCACCATGAATCCGACGTTGTGCCGGTTGCCCGCGTAGCCGGAGCCCGGGTTGCCCAGACCCACGATCAGCGCGAGTTCCCCGGCGACCCGGTCGGTGCTGGCCTCAACGGTCACGGCGTGGTCGAAGGCCCCCGTCAGGCCTGGTCGTCCGTAGCGCCAGTTCCGGTGGACGCCGGTTCTTCACCGGTGGTCTCAGATTCGAGGTCTGCGGTGGTCGGTGCGGCGACGATGTTGACCACGAGGTACTCCGGATCGGTCCGTAGCCCGACGCCCGGGGGTAGCGGGACATCACTGGCCAGTATCTGGGTACCGATCTCGGCGCCTTCCACGGAGACTTCGATCTCTTCGGGGATCGACATCGCATCCGCCTCGACCTGCAGGCTCACCAGCTCCTGGGTGACCAGCGTGTCCGGGGCGGCGTTGCCGGTGACGAC
>JAODNG010000361.1 GCA_025465385.1 Pseudonocardiales bacterium | reverse complement strand
TGTGTAACGGCGGCATCGGATCGATAAATCGGTCAGGGCCCGCGCTTGCTGCTCAGCGAAGTGTGCTCCCGGTGGGGTGCGTCACAGAACGGTTGGTGTGTGTCGATGTCGGTCGGGTCGCCGTTTCCGCGAGCTGCTGGATTCGCGGCTATCAGGAGAAGATCAGGTCAAGTCCTCTGGCGTGGTGTTTGATGGTTGACGCGTGATCCTGTTGCGGGTCATGTGTTGAGCGCGGGAATGTTGAGCGCGGGAATGCTGTCGGTGGTGGTGACCTCCTCGGTGGTCGGGACTGCGTCGGGGACGGCGGTGAGGTGGGATCGGCGAGGACGTCGAGTCCGAGGTAGCGGCGGCCCGGCTGCGGACGATGCCCGGCATAAGACGGTTGGTATGGGTGATCAGTGCCGGGCATGCCCTTGTGTAGAACCTCCGTCGCGGCCACTACGGACTCGGCGCGGATCTCAATCGACGTCATCGGCTCACAGCGATCTTCACCGAACTGGCCCGCCATCTGATCTAGGGCACCAATCCGCGGTCAAGTTTGACCACCCTCAGCCAAAATAACGCTGCCCCGAGCGCTCGATCGCGATTACCGGTGTCTGGGGGCGCTTGCCCCACCAGGTGGACCGTCGCCCTTCAATTCCCGCTGTCAGGGCAAAGCCATAGCACCAACCGCAACACAAGATGAAGACATGAACCGCCGTAAGTCGATGCACGGCATGGGCAACGCCCTCAAGACGGCACTGCTCCTCGGAAGTCTGTCTGCTCTGATCTTGCTGGCCGGCCAGGTGCTGGGCGGGACTACCGGTCTACTGCTCGCGGGGCTGTTGGCGCTGGGCATCAACGGGGTGTCGTACTTCTACTCCGACAAGCTCGCACTGCGGGCGATGCGGGCGGAGCGAGTCACCCCGGAGCAGGCACCGCGGCTGCACGCGACCATCGCCGAATTGGTTTCGCGGCGGGGCCTGCCAATGCCTCGGGTCTACATCAGTCCCAGCTCGACCCCCAACGCGTTCGCCACCGGCCGCAGCCCGTCGCACGCTGCGGTCTGTGTCACCACTGGAATCCTCGACGTACTCGACGAGCGCGAGTTGCGCGGGGTTTTGGGGCACGAGATCAGCCACGTCAGCAACCGCGACATTCTCATCGCCTCAGTCGCGGCCGGACTGGCCAGCATGATCATGATCCTGGTCAACGTCGCGCAGCTCGGCGCGGTGTTCGGGTTCGGCGGAAACGAGGAGGACTCCGGCGCCCGTTTCCTCGAGATCCTCCTGATTGCCCTGCTTGGCCCGCTGGCCGCCGGGCTGATCCAGGCCGCCATCAGCCGGTCCCGCGAATATGCCGCGGACACCTCAGGAGCCGAAGTCACCGGCGACCCGATAGCTTTGGCCGACGCCCTGGCAAAGATCGAACGAGCCGTGCAGACCAGACCGCTGCAACCGACCGCGAACACCGCGCCGGTCAGCGCGCTGATGATCGTCAACCCGTTCTCCGGGCGAACCTCATGCGGATGTTCTCCACCCATCCCGACACCAGGGACCGCATCGCACGTCTGCGCGCCATGGTTCCCGGTCACCGGATGTGATCAACTCAGGATAGCTCGCCTGCCAGGCGCCGGATCGTGTGCCATTCGTAGGACGAGGTCTGTCAGAGGAATCTGCGGACCGCGGGCGAGCAAGGCTGTGCTCACGACGCACGGGTTCGGTCTCATCAACCTCTCGCCGCGCTCCCGCCGTGTGCGGCGCAGCGGGACGTTGCGCCCGAACCGCGGTCCCGCGGCCCCATCGCCGGGACAGACAGGTCATTGTAGGTGCCGTCGACGGTGCGGGCGGTGAGCCACCGGGCGCCGGCCGCGGATCGAGCTGCGGCCGGAACGCCGCTTCGTTGGTCTCGTACAGGTTCTGCTCGCGCAGCGAACCCCGGAGACCCATCAGCAAAGCCAAGGACACCGGTGTCGGGAACTGCTCCCAGCGGCGGCGCCGATCGATCGCGACGGCCAGCTTGGCGAACGCCCGGCGGAGGGCAGACTTGCTCATGAACTGTCTCCCGTGGTCGCGTGTCCTGGAAACGGGTCACGCATTGATGTTCGCCTCGAGCATGGTCGGGTATACCTTCCAATGAGCGAAAGGCTCCTGGGACAGTCGAGTCTGCAAATTTGCGAGTTCCTGCTGAAAAGTACGGAACTCGGCGGCGGCCTGGGCGTCCAGCGCCAGGTATCCGAAGTCTTGCATGAGCGCAGCGCGTTTGACGTTCAGATTGAAATTTGCGTTCACCAGCCGCTGGTACACGTCGACGGGCGTGCGCCGGCCGTTCTTGTAGACCCTGACCGGCTGCACGCGACTCCACATCTGGTAGTTCCACAGGCCGGTGCCGAGGACGTCGTGCTGCACCGTGGCGAGATAGCTGAGGGCGGCGATCAGCCGAGCCGTGCCGGCGATTGTGATCTCGTCGCCGCGGAAAACGCGTATTCCGTTCGGGATCAGCCGGTCGAGCAAGGTCAGCCAGTTGACGACGGAGGCGTCGGTGCGCAGATCCTGATCGGAGGAGTAGTACAGAGCCAGATAACGGGCGGCGTGCGCATGCAGCACATCAAAGATCGCCCGCTGGTTGCTGAGGCTGGGGGTGTCAAAGCCGGCGCAGCCGAGCCCGCGGCGCTCGGCGTCCCGCTCTGGGTCTAGCACGGTAATGTCGTAGGCTTGGTAACTGTCCTCGAACAGCTCGCACATTCCGGTGTGCGTAAAGCTGAAGACGGTCTCGAAGTCCCCACCCTTGGCCATCTGGCCCTTCGTGACGATCTGGTTGCTGTACTGCGTCCCGAACATGTGCGGCCACAGCAGGCGGCGCAGGGGGTGCCGGGCGTCGAGGCAGTTCCGGGTGGCGAGGGCGAAGGGCCCGCCGACCGCGAGATGCACCCAGTTGAAGTGGCGCACCAGGGACACGTGGTTGGTGACCGCGCAGAGTGCGAGCTGCTTCGCGGGCCCCCAAGTGAGATCGGTTGGCTGGCACGATCCAAGCTCGCAGTCGATCCGTACCGCCTCCAGCTTCGATGTCGGCTCGTTGGACCGAAAGAGCACGCGCAGTCCGAGCGAGCGCAGCCCGTCATGGTGCTCATAGCGTGCCAGCTGCCGTAGATCCCACTGGTAGTCCCCGTCGGGTGTCCGCTCGAGGTAGCCGGCGTACGGGCCGGCGACGGCGAGGAAACCGAGATCTACCTCGCCCTGGTACTCCGGCGGCAGCACGGGGACCGGGAAGCAGCGCCGATGAGCCGGCGTGTACGCCTCGAACAGGGCCTGGTCCGGATTCTCGGCCATGTCCGGCAAACCCGGTTGCATCGGCGGAAGCAGGCGGTACATAGCTACCTGGAACTCGTAGAAGTAGTACTTGAGCCGCGACGCCTCATCGGCTGGGACGCGATCCGCCACCCGGATATTGTGTATGGGGATACCCGGGAACTGGCTTACAAAACTGACGTCGGTGATCGGTCGATCGTTGCCGACCGGCACCGGGATCGCCACCGGTCGGTTGGCCCGGTACTTCGAGATCGCAATAAGATTCCAAAGCCTCCGGCGTAGGCCCCACGGTATCATCGCCAGCTCCCTGCTGATCGCCGGAGCGTCTTCTCCGGTCATGGCTTTTCTCCTCAGCCTTGGTGGACGCTCGGATCCCGGACGGTGGCATGCGAGCGTCCCTAGGCTGGTGCTCCGTATAAAGAAGCGGAGCACGTGGGGCTAAATACATCGATTAGCGAGACTGTTGCATCTGCGAAGGCGGGGTCGGCAGGTGCGGACGGCATCTGGATTCTGACCTCGTGTCGGCGTCTGAATGTTGGTGCGTCTCGACATGGTCGCGGCTGCGAGCTCCTCGGCGTTGGCGCAGCGGCGTCGAGCGCTCGGAGCAGGGCCAGGGATTGGCGGCCGGAGGCGTGCTGGACGACTCCGAGTTGTAACCCGTCAATACTCGTGACGCCGCCGCTCTTCAGCACGAATTGATCACGGCCAAGTACGATCTCGGTTATGTGGATCGATGGGTGGTCCGGCTCTGAACGTGGGAGGACCACCCCGTGATAGTTCAGTGTCTCTGGCCCTCTGTCCTGACGCTCGGGTTGGCTGGACAGGTTATCGCTTGAGTGGCGTCCAGCAGGGCTGGTGAGCCGCCCGCTGGGCACGGATCCCACTACGCGTGTGGGAATCGGCGACCGCCCCCGTACCTGGCGCTGACGATCCCCGCGGCCAAGGCCATCTCCAGAAGCACAACCAGGTGCCTGCTCCCCCAGAAGCCACGCAGTAGGCCTTTAGATGACCGGTTTGTTTCGGTTATCCAGAGTGTCCGAGGCCTGCTCCCCGCTTTGGTGCACGGCTGAGGACGCTCTTCGTCTTAATGCCACAGTGCCGTTTACGCCGTGGGGGTGGATGTCGTCGGCCATGGTTTACTTCCGGATCGCTAGCCGGCTCGCCCCCGGTGCGCGGGTCAGTCCACCTGCGGCTGGCGCCGCTGTGCGTGACATCCGCATGACGTGCGGCGAACACTACTAAGGAGATCACCATGACCCAGGACCACGCGTCCACCACCCAAAAACCTCGCCTTGATGATCTACTCACGACAATGGGGATCACGCGCGAGCAGCTGGTAGGGATGACCGCCGATGATCTATTCGCGGCCGCGACACGGTGGCAGGACGCGGCCACTATCGCCGCCGCCGAGGCCGAGCGTGTCGGGTCCCCCGTCGATCGCCTCTTCGACAGGTCCTCGACTTACTCAACGACGAGGTAGGCCCTGGCGCTGGTCATCGGCCGACCGAGCTGCCGGGCTCGGTGCAGTTCGCCGCCTCTTCGGACCGCCAATTGTCCCTCCGATATGGAGCGGGTCCCGCCGGACGGGCCACGGCACCAGCTAGGTGTCCGATCATGCTTGATATGCGGGTGATCCTTGCGGACGTGCCGGCGGGTCTGCGGGACCTTCCGTCCGTGGAGATGGAGGGTTCCGCATGGCTGCGATTAATCCGTGTCTGACTCGTTCGACAGACTTGTGTGGTGAGTTGCTGGTGCGCTTGGGCGTGCCGGTGCTGGATGACTACCTGCAGTTTGCGGCGGCGCGAGCCAGGCCCAACGGCGCGATCTTTGCCGGGGTGAAGGTTGCGGTGGACCGGGCCGGCGCCAAGGGCTTAAGAAGGTCACCGGCACCGATCCCGACAGTAAGCCCCGCTGCCTGCGGCATATCCCCGATATGGCGACGTTGACGACGCGGTCGCGGCCTGTAACGGAGCCGCTCGCCACGTAATTGCTGCGCAGCCGGTGGCCCGTACCTCTGACGCTGGGCGGTCACCCGGCCGGGAACGTCGAGCCCACCCGAAGGGCCGCGCAGGGGTGAAACCCATCGAAGCGGTCCGGCGAGCTACCAGACTGGCGTGCGTCTTGATCCCAACAGGCAGATCGACGCAAACGGCGACTATAGATACGGCGAGACGGTCGTTTTGAGTCTCGGCTGACCTGCGCCGGAGGGTTTGTGATGTCGG
>JAODNG010000359.1 GCA_025465385.1 Pseudonocardiales bacterium | reverse complement strand
AACATTTATAAGGCGTATCTGCATCGTGACGCCACCACCGAACAGGAGTGTCGGCAGGCCAAAATAGCCTCACTCGTGGTGAAGTTCGGTGCGGTGGCGTTGATCGTGCTGATCGACCCGCAATACTCGATCGATCTGCAGCTGATCGGTGGTGTGATCATTTTGCAGACGTTGCCCATGGTGGCGATCGCGCTCTACACCCGCTGGCTGCACACCCGGGGCCTGGTCGCAGGATGGGTCGTCGGTATGGGCTGGGGTTTGACGCTGCTCTATGGCATTCCCAACCCGGCTAGCGGCAAGCAACACTTCGGCGGCTCGGCGCTCGCGCTGAACAAGTTGTCGATCCTCGGTTGGCAACCTTTCGCGGGTTCGCCGACGCAGATCTACGTCGGGTTCGTCGCGCTCATCGGCAACCTGGTAGTAGCCGTACTGGTCACGATCGTCTTGCGCCAGCTACGCGTCTCCAACGGCACCGACGAGACCACCACCCAGGACTACCTCCAAGACGAAGGCTCCCCGCAACTCAAACCAGTCGCCGGCATGCTGCGCTGATCGCGTTTGCGGCATACTGCGCCAGCTATGAGCGTCCGAACGGGTGTCGCAATCGCCAGCATCGTCGTCCTGGGACTTTTCGGTGCAGCTTGCTCGGGGGCGGCGAAACCGACCGCACCGAGTCGGCCCAGCACGTCCCCTGGCCTTACCGTCGAGCCCAGCGCTACCGCCGAGCCCTCGGAGCCGACCTCGACGCTGACCCCGGCAGCGCCCGGGGCGAGCTGGTTGCGGGTGACTCCCCAGCAGGGCGCTCCGGGTTCCACTGTGTCACTCGACGTGGCTTGTTTGGACAACGTCGGCGCAGTGCACTCTCCGGTGTTCGACATCGGTGCGTTGAAGGGCAACCCGGAAGGTCACCAACCGTGGCGGCTTTTCGGTACCGCCACCGTGCGCTCGAACGCCGCCAGCGGTCAGTACCAGATTTCCACCACCTGCGGGGCCAACGAACTGTCCACCGAGTTCACCGTCATCGCACCGCCGACTCGGTAGTAGTAGCCGAGCCCGATCCCCACCGGGATAATCGGTTGGGGGATGGAGGTGGCGCGGATGTTCGCCGATCGCGCCGACGCGGGGCGGCAGTTGGGTCAACGGTTGCAGCATCTCCGGGGCCCCGAGGTAGTCGTCCTGGGCCTGCCGCGTGGCGGGGTCGAAGTCGCGGCCGAAGTGGCGGCAGCGCTGGCCGCCCCACTGGACGTGATCATGGTGCGCAAGCTCGGCGTGCCGTCGCAGCCTGAGCTGGCCATGGGCGCTATCGGGGAAGGTGGCGTGCGAATCGTGCTACCCGAGACGGTCCGTCGCGCCGGTGTCACGTCAGACGAGTTAGCTGCCGTGGAACTCCGCGAGCGAGCCGAGCTGCAGCGGCGCGCCCAGCGGTTCCGTGGTGATCGACCCCGCATCCCGCTAGTCGGGCGGACCGCCGTGGTGGTCGACGACGGCATCGCGACCGGGTCTACCGCGCGGGCCGCCTGCCAGGTCGCCCAAGCTCTTGGCGCGGCCCGCATCGTCCTGGCGGTACCGGTGGCGCCACGCGGCTGGGTTCGCGCAATGCACGACGTCGCTGATGAGCTGGTCGCCCTGCTCACGCCTGCGGCGCTGCAGGCGATCGGCGTCTGGTACACCGACTTTTCCCAAACCACCGACAAGCAGGTCGTCGCCTGCCTGCGCGCCGCCGTCACGGGATGATGACCGCCGCACCATACGGCTGATTGCACTTCTTTTTCCCGGTTAGCCGCTTTGCTATTCCTGGGAATAAGGTGACCAAGAGTGGCACAGTTGATACCGACAGCGATTAGATATGAAATCGGTAACACCGCGACAGCTGTAGTCGATAAAAGTGGATAAGGCGGCATCGGCGTAGCGCCGCGGCCCGAGTCACGATGGCCGTGCGATGGCGACGCATCGATCGGGAAAGGTCGGGACGATGAAGAGCTTCGATCACGCGATGTGGGACCGCGAACTTGCCGAGTACATCAGCCTGCATCCCGACCTTGAAAATTTGCCACCCCCGGCGTTTCCGCGGCGGTCACGACTGGCCCGGGCATTACGTCGGTTACGTCGGTTTCGGCAATCGTGGCGGGCACGTCGGCGGCGGTGGTTTGAGCGGTTACGAGGCGGTTACTCGCTGCTCATCATCCTCGTGGTAATCGAGACGTTGGTTTTGGGCGCGATTGTCGGCTGGTGGCTCGGCTGGAATCTGTAGACCACGTCGAGTCAGGCGACAGTAGAGTCGATCGATGTGACAGCAACGAAGATCCGGCTCACCCAGTTCGCGCACGGCGGTGGCTGTGCCTGCAAGATCCCGCCCGGCGAACTGGAGGCGGTGCTGGCCGGGCTGATCGGCGCCGGGGTGACCGACCCAGCTGGTGAGCTGATCGTCGGGCTGGACGATGGCGATGACGCCGCGGTGGTGCGCATCGAGCACGGCGTGGCGGTGGTCGCCACCGCGGACTTCTTCACGCCCGTCGTCGACGATCCGTACGACTGGGGTCGGATCGCGGCGGCCAACGCGCTGTCCGACGTCTACGCGATGGGCGGGCGCCCGGTGGTCGCGGTGAATCTGCTCGGCTGGCCGCGTGATGTGCTGCCCCTGGAGTTGGCCGCCGAGGTGTTGCGTGGTGGCCGGGACGTGTGCGGCAGCGCCGGCTGCCACCTTGCCGGCGGGCACAGCGTGGATGACCCGGAGCCCAAGTACGGCATGGCCGTCACCGGCATCGCCGACCCGCAACAGCTGCTGCGCAACGACGCCGGTGTGGCGGGCACGCCACTGTCCCTGACCAAACCGCTGGGCATCGGAGTGCTCAACAGCAGGCACAAGGCCACCGGTGAAATTTTTCCGAACGCCGTGGATTCGATGACCACACTTAACGCGGCGGCTGCCACGGCGGCGGTGGCCGCGGGTGTGCGGTGCGCCACCGACATCACGGGTTTCGGGCTGCTCGGGCACCTGATGAAGCTGGTTCGGGCCAGCGGTGTCTCAGCGGTGCTGGACGCCGCCGCGATCCCCTACCTCGATGGAGCCCGCAAGGCGCTGGCTGGCGGTTACGTCAGCGGAGGTACCCGGCGCAACTTGGACTGGGTACGTCCGCACCTCGCGGCGTCGGTCGATGAGGATGAGCTGCTGTTGCTGGCTGACGCGCAGACCTCCGGAGGCCTGCTGGTGGCCGGTGAGGTACCTGGCGCACCCGTGATCGGCGAACTCCTACCCCGGGGCGAGCATCTGATCACGGTGCGGTGAACCGGCTGCTCGCCAGCACACTGCGGTGCGTCGCCGTCACCTGTAGGCCCATTTTGGTGTTACTCACTAGGTGCGTCCGGGCGGGTCGGCAGTTCTGGGGGGAAAGTCATGCTCAGTCACCGTGCTCGGGTCGGAGCTGCATCGGGGATCGTGGTCGCTGCGGTCACGGTTGGCCTGGCACCGCCGGGCGCCGCGCAACCGGCGCCGAGAGGCCAGGCGAGCCGGGTTGTCACGCTCACCGGCGCTTCGTCGATCAACGAGACTGAGGCGCGTTATGAGGTGAAGGGCACCGATCTGGGCATCATGTGGACGGATGAGCGGGGGCAGATCCTGGCCGCTTTCGGGGACACTTTCGGTGCCAGGTGGGCCGGTCCCGGCAGCGGGTTCGGGGATCCCGCCGTGATCGATTGGCGGTCGAACACGCTGGCCCGCAGCAGCGACCGCAACCCGGCTGACGGCATGTCCTTCACCGACTTCGTCACCGACCGGGCGAACCACGCCAAGGAGCTGGTGCCCTCGTTGAAGCGCGACGGCATCGAGATGAGCACGATACCGACCGGCGGTGTCAATGTCGGCGGTCGCAACTATCTGGCATACATGTCGGTGCGCCACTTCGGCGAAGCTGGCCGGTGGACGACGAACTACAGTGGCGTGGCCTACTCCGACGACGGCGGGCAGACCTGGCAGGATGCGCTGAGCGCGCGGCGGCTCAACAGCCCGGGGGTCGACCAGAAATTCCAGATGATCGCCTATACCCGGCGGGATGGCTTCGTCTATGCCTTCGGGACGCCGAACGGCCGTTTCGGCGATGCCTACGTCGCTCGAGTGCCCGAGCAGCGGCTGCTAGACAACTCCGCCTATGAGTACTGGACCGGGGGAGCCTGGCTGCCTGGCGCCAGCGCGGTCGCAGCTCCGATCGTGGCCGGCCCGGTCGGTGAGCTGTCAGTCCGCTACGACCAGCTGCTCAAGAGCTGGGAGATGATGACCATGGACGAGTCACGCGGCGCGATCGTAGTCCGGTTGGCGCCGCAGCCCACCGGACCGTGGGGCGCGCCGATACCTGTCGCGACCTCCAGCCAGTACCCGCACCTCTATGGCGGCTTCCTGAACCCGGACTCCAACGGGTCCGATCTCTACTTCACGATGACACAGTACGACCGATACAACGTCTCGCTGATGCACGCCACGCTGCCGGCCCATTCAGTGAACGCCGCGCAGGCACCTTGAGAACCCGCCAGAATTCTTGACTCATTCCAGATAAGCCTGGGATAGTGGTCTAGTCATGAGTTCCGCGGACGTCAGCCATCAGCTTCGCCTGTACGACGTGCTGGCCGCCTGCACCAGCGCCGGGCTGGTGCGCCGGATCGAGCCGGCACGGCACCCCGCCAGATTCGAGCGCCGTACCGGTGACAATCACCATCACGTGGTGTGTCGCTCGTGCGGGCGCACCGACGACGTCGACTGCGCCGTTAACCTGCGTCCGTGCCTGACTCCCAGCGTTGATCACGGTTACCTACTCGACGAGGCCGAGGTGGTGTTCTGGGGAACGTGCCCCAGTTGCCAAGATCCGCTTCGGCGAGCAGAGCCAAAAGAATTCGACGACAACCACTATCAGGAGGCACCACAGTGACCGGCGAGCAGCCCAAGCCGACGACGACCGATGCCGGTATCCCGGTCGCGAGTGATGAGCACTCGCTCACCGTCGGTCCGGACGGCCCGATCCTTTTGCAGGATCACTACCTCATCGAGCAGATGGCGCAGTTCAACCGCGAACGAATTCCGGAGCGCCAGCCGCACGCCAAGGGCGGCGGCGCCTTCGGTCGGTTCGAGGTGACCAACGATGTCAGTGCCTATACCAAGGCCGCGGTATTCCAGCCGGGCACCAAGACCGACATGCTGGCCCGGTTCTCCACGGTGGCCGGCGAGCGAGGCAGCCCGGACACCTGGCGTGATCCCCGCGGTTTCGCGCTGAAGTTCTACACCACCGAGGGAAACTACGACATGGTCGGCAACAACACGCCGATTTTCTTTATCAAGGATCCGATGAAGTTCCAGCACTTCATCCGTTCGCAGAAGCGCCGCGCCAACAACAATTTGCGCGACCACGTCATGCAGTGGGATTTCTGGACGCTGTCTCCTGAGTCAGCGCACCAGGTGACCTGGTTGATGGGTGACCGGGGTATCCCGCGCACCTGGCGGCACATG
>JAODNG010000337.1 GCA_025465385.1 Pseudonocardiales bacterium | reverse complement strand
TGTGTACACCTCACTCAGGGTGCCGCACAGGCCTTCTACAACACTCTGCATGTCGGAGACGTGGTGCAGGTCGTTCGCTGATCCGTATCACCGGGGCTGGTCCGTGCCACAGGGGGAAGCAATGCAGTTCATGGTGCTCGGCTACGACGGCAAAGATGGCGACGCCCTTGATCGGCGTCTCGCCGTTCGTGACCAACATCTCGCCGTGGGGGATCGACTCGCCGCCGAAGGCACATTGCTCTTCGCCGCAGCGATCCTTGACGCCAACGCAACGATGATCGGATCGATGCTGGTTCTCGACTTTCCGTCTCGCACCGAGTTGGATGCGTGGCTCGACGTCGAGCCATATGTTACCGGTGACGTGTGGCGACAGCTCGAAATCTCGCCAGTCAGAGTCGGTCGATCGCTTATCGGGGTACCCCAGTAGGTGGCTAGTCGAGGGATCTCAGAGTGCCCGGCTCACCGAACATCACCACCACGTCATCGGGCTGGACGACCGTGTCCCGGCTCGGGTTTGGCAGCAGTTCTCCGCCGGCGCGGCGGATCAACAGGGCGGTGGCCGACCCGCAGACCTGGTCGAGGGTGCGCCCGACCAGCTCCGATTCCTCGGTGACCAGTAACTCCTCAATGCGCAGCGCAGCGGTGCCACTGCGCGCGAGATCCAAGAAGTCGACCACCTCTGGTCGCAAGGCGATCAGAGCCATCCGTCGACCGCTGCTGGCATACGGCGAGACCACCCGATCCGCGCCTGCCCGGTAGAGCCGGTCCGCCGCGGCGTCCTCCGATGCCCGGGCCACGATGCTGATGTCTGGATTGAGCGACCGGGCCACCAACGTGATGTAAACATTCTCCGCGTCGGAGTCCACCGCGCACACCAGCCCGCGGGCGCGATGGATGCCGGCGGCGCGCAGCAGCGCCTCCGAAGAAGAGCTGCCGATCAAATAGAGCACCCCGTCGCGGCGCAACTCCTCCTCGAGCTCGGGCCGCACCTCGATCACGACGAATGGCACGCCATCGGCTTCGAACTCACGAGCCGCTGCCCGGCCCACTCGCCCGTAGGCGCAGATGATGTGGTGATCGCGCAGCTCGGTGATCCGTCGCTGCATCGAGTGCCTCCTCGACCTCTGGGCGAGCTGCCCATCAACCAGCGCGGTAGCCAGCACGCCCAGAGCGGCCACGAACACCGACACCCCGAACAGCGACAGGCTCACTGTGAAGATCTTCGCGCCGTCGGACAGCACCACGGGTGTGGCGAATCCCTCGGTCGTCAGCGTTGAGACCGTGAGATAAACCGCATCCACCAGATTGAAGCCGAACAACAGGAAACCGACCACGCCGTAACCAACCAAAACGACCACGGCCGAGGCCAGCAGCCACGCGCGGCTGGCGAAACCCGCCGTCCCCATGGCGCTCATCCAAGCCGACCTTCGACAGTGGTGGAGAAGCCAGGACGCCATTTCATACGACGGCGCAGGTCAGTGCATTGCAGACCGTACTCGGGGGCCTGCCGCCCGACGCTGCCGGCAAGCAAACCGGCGAGTCGGGTAAAGCCCAGCCGAGGCTGGCGTACAGCAACGAGCCTCAACACGGCAGCATGTCACACGATCAACGACCTACTGGCTGACATGGACTTCGTCCACTGTTCTAGCAAGCCGCCTGGAGTGGAGCTGACGGGATTCGAACCCGTGACCCCCGCACTGCCAGTGCGGTGCGCTACCAGCTGCGCTACAGCCCCGAAGCGATCACCACGGCCCCACCGCGGCGCGTTGGCCACGGTACACGAGGGCCAGCAATGATCCATGACAGGACCCGGGTCAGCGTCGGTTGGCGCTCAGTGCCTGGTCCAACCATCCTTCGTCACTGATGTTGATGATGGCACCGTTGACGACGACACTCGGAGTGCCGAATCGGTGATCGGGTCGCAGGCCACTGATGTAGCGACTTGCGTTGGCGGTTGCGGTGGCGACCCGCTGCTGCGCACCAGCCTTCACACAAGTCGCGAAGGTGTCGCCGGCTCCCAGCGAGCGACCGAGCTGCTGGAGTTGCGCGGTGGTCCACCCCTGACCGCCCTCCGCTGGCTGCGCTGCGAACAGGCTGTCGTGGAAGCGAGGGAAGATATCGGCCTCGGTGGCGCAGTACGTCGCACCGGCGGCGAGCGTGGAGTATCCAGGCGGAACCGACAGCTGATCGAGGATGGCTACCGGGTGGTAGACCACCTTGGCCTTGCCGTCCGCAGCGGCTTGCGCAAGCCGCGGATGGTAGAGCTTCTCGAACTGTCCACAGATCGGACACATGAAGTCCTCGTAGACATCGATGGTCGTCGGCGCCTGTGGGCTGCCGGTTACGATGGCGTCGCCTTGCGCGGAAACCGGATACTGCACGCCGGCAGCGGCGACCGGAATCGCCACCGGTAAGGCATCCGGCTTGTTGCGGTTCTGCAGCCATAGCCCGACCCCGACGACAACGGCTAGCACCACCACGATGGCGATCCCCGCGATCATCCCGCGGTTGCCGCCACCGCTCCCGCGGGCCGCCGTCACCGCCTGCGCAGCCTGCCGCTTGCGCTTGTCCTCGGCCCTCTCGCCGCCGTCCACGACACGTCCCTTCTTGCTCAATTGACTGAATTCCCGGCGACGCGCCACTGTGCGCCGGGATCCGCCCGCAGCCACCCGTCAACGCTCAGCGCTGTCCGCGGCCGCACCACTAGCCATAACGCCAACAGCCACGTGCCGAGGTCGCGCGCCAGCTCCTGCGGGTAGCGCGTGTCCCCCTTGGCCACTGCTCCCCCACCGCCGAAGCATCCGCAATCAATGGACAATCCGCGAGCCCAGGCCTGTGCCACCGCAATCATCAGTACTACCAGTAGCACCGCCGCGGCGAGGGCTACCCACCGGGTGAATGCACCCACCAATAGCAGGGTTCCCAGTACCAGTTCCAGCAGCGGCAATGCGGTGGCGACCGGCCCGACCACGTCCGGCGGCAACAGTTCGTAGGCGCGCACCGCTATCCGGGTCTGGGCCGGGTCTACGACCTTGAGCGCTCCCGAGACCAGAAACACCGCGGCCAGGCCCAGTCGCACCACAGTGCCCAGCCCATCGACGGCGGAGCGGGATAGGCGAGCCACCCAATCAGACTAGCCAGTCGCTCGGAGACGAGGCGAGGCTGCCCATGGCGAGGCGAACCTGAGTACAGCCGTGCTTCGCTGCGCTCCGTACCGTGGTCGCTAAGTGGCGCTGAAATGCGGTGATCAATCATGAATGTCGAGCCGGGAGACGAGATCGGGCACGTCCACCAGGACGTATCCGGAGGATGGCTCCGACCGGCCGTATTCGGCGCGATGGATGGTCTGGTGACCAACATGGCCCTGATCGCAGGTGTGGGCGGCAGTGGTGCGGGCGTTCATCTGATCGTGTTGACCGGGATGGCGGGGCTGGTGGCGGGCGCGTTCTCGATGGCACTCGGAGAATATGCGTCGGTCGAGACCCAGAACGACCAGGTGCGCGCCGAGGTCAAGGTGGAACGCGAGGAGTTGCGCCGGCATCCGGCGGCGGAGCAAGCCGAGCTGGTGAGCTCCTACGTCCAGATGGGGTTGACCCGCGAGACCGCGAAGCAGGTGGCAGCCGAGGTGCACGCCAATCCGACGCTGGCGATCCGGGTGCACATCAATCAGGAACTCGGTGTCAATCCCGACGAGCAACCGTCCCCGTGGGTGGCCGCCAGTTCGTCTTTCCTGTGCTTCGCGATCGGCGCGCTGGTCCCGCTGATCCCCTACCTGCTGGGCTTCGCGTCGCTGCTCACGGGTCTTGCCGCCGGCGCGGGCGGGCTGTTCGTGGCCGGGGCCCTCTCATCCCGGTTCACCACCCGCTCGTGGTGGCTGGGCGGGCTGCGCCAGGTGAGCTTCGGCGCGATCGCCGCAGTCGCCACCTATCTGGTCGGCGCCTTGATCGGGGTCGGCGCGCGCTGAGTCCGCCGCGGTGCGCGGTTCAGGAGAGCGCAGCCAGACAACCGCAGCGAGCAGCGAGACGCTGCCGGTCAGGACGAAGGCGGCAGGGTAGGACAGCTTGTCGGCGAGTAGTCCGGTCGCGATTGGACCGAGGATCGCGCCGATATCAGCGGTCATCTGCGCAACGGCTAGCGCTGGGCCGCCCTTGGTGTGCGAGCCGATCACGTCGGCAACTGTGGCTCCCTGCGCTGGCGTGATCAGCCCGGTGCCGGCCCCCGCGATCAGCGCGGCGGCAAGGAATTGCGGGATCCCGCTGGTGAAACCTAGCCAGATCGTCGCGCTACCGGTGATGACCAGTCCGATCAGCATCGGTGGCCGGCGCCCGAGCGAATCCGCGAGCCTGCCGGAAAACGTCAATACGGCCACAGTGCCCGCGGCGAACACCGAGAGCGCGAGCCCAGCCAGCGACTCCGCGCGATGGAGCACTTCGACGACGAACAGCGGCACCAGCGAGACCCGCACGCCAGTGACCGCCCAGCCATTGGCGAAGTTCGAAGCTAGCGCGGCGCGGTACGCCGGATGACCGAATGCCCTACGTACCGTGAGTGCCGGGATTACTTCGGCCGATACCACGCCGACCACCGGTGAGCGGCGCAGGAACAGCCAAGCCACCCCGGCCGCGACGAACAGCGTGATCGCATAGACCACAAAAGGCGCGCGCAGCGAGACGCTGATCAATCCCCCGCCGACCAGGGGTCCAGTGACACCGCCAAGCAGGAAACTGCTCGACCACAAGCTGGTGGACCGCCCGCGTAGCGGCGGCGGGGTGAGCCGGATCAACAGCGCGACGGCCGAGACGGTGAACATGGTCGACCCGACACCGCCCATCGACCGCAATATCAGCAGCTGCCAATAATCTGTGGCGAATGCGCACGCGCCAGTCGACAAACCGACCACGATGATGCCCCAGATGTAAACCGGCCGCTCTCCGAGCGCCGACACCAGCTTGCCGCTGATCGGCGCAAACGCCAGCCGCATGAAGGCGAAGGCACTGATCACGATCGAGGCCGCGGTGACGCTGACATCGAAGCTGCGAGCGAAGGTCGGCAACGCGGGTGCGACGATTCCGAAGCCGAGAGCGATCACGAAACTGACTGTGACCAGGACCCACACCTCGGGAGGCAGCCGCTGAGCAGCCCTCGTAGCGCTCGTGGAGGTCAGCGCCGACCTCGCGTCCACGACACCACCCTTACCCTGATCTTGCTAAGCCACACCAGTCCCAGCACTGTGCAGAACAAGTTGGGCCGGGCGGCGCATTCCCGCTGCGGTGGTACAGCGCGCTGGGTCCGCGTCAAAGCGGGATTAGAGGGGATTTCCCTATCAGAACCAGATCCGTTTTCCACATACTGGCCACGCACCGATGCCCTGCGACCTCAGGACCCGCTCGGCGACGGTGATCTGCTGCGCCCGAGAGGCGTGAGCGGGATTACCCAGGCCGCCGTTAGCGCGCCAAGTCGGAAGTGTGAACTGTAGTCCGCCGAAGAAGCCGTTGCCCGTGTTGATCGCCCAGTTTCCCCCGGACTCGCACTGCGCGACCGCATCCCAATTCTCTCCGGGAGAGGCGGCTGCCGTGCCCACGAGTAGACTACCGGCGGCCACCGATATACAGGCTGCGGCGACAAAACCAGGTAGGCGTCGTCGGGTGTGTGGTCGGTGCTTACCTCGCGACATAGAGGACTCGATTCCCGATTACCCTAAAAGGTGCCGAATGGTGAGGACAGCTACCTGTTTATTTCCTCATCGCAGGCACCGAAACGGTAGTAAACGGCCTCTTCCAGCGCCGAACGGTCGCTTTCATGGGATGAGCGGTGCGCTATTTTTGAAGCCGTTAAGAAGCGTTTCATCTAACGTCAACCGATGATTTCCCCGCTAGCCAATGATGTGACTAAAAGGTTCGCGCAGCTTTTAGCGCGAATCACAACAGTCGGCAGTCGATGCGCTTCGCTGGGTAAATGGTCCTGACGGCGGATTCAGGATGCGGGACTGAGGCCGAACGTGGTGTCGATCTCGGTGGCGAGGCTGTCGACATCGGCGGCAAACGGCTTCGTTGCCGCTCCGGAACTCGCCATGCGTTCCAGATCGTGTAGGTGCGTCGTCAGCGCGGTGCGACGTTGCGCGGTGATCCACGGTGCCTGGTCCAGCGTCGCTGTGAGGTCGGCGTCGGCGCGTTGCAGGGCGAGACCGGCGCCCGCGTCGCCGCCCGTTCCCAATGACGCTGCCCCGGCCTCCACGTGCAACGACAGCACGCGAAGCTGCGAGGACGTCTGCCGGGCTTGCTCGCGCACCGCCGCGACCCGGTCCGCGGGCGTCGGTGCGGTGAATCGGCCGGTGAACCCGCCTAGCACACCGCCAAGGACGAATGCCGCAACCGCAAGGATGACCAGCTGCCGGCGCCGCTGAGATTGAGGCGTGTAGAGGGCCATGGTCAGGCGCGCCCGACGATCACAGCAGCGGCGGCGCTGCCGCCGACAGTCTCTGCGATGGCATCCGGGTCGGCCAGCTCCCGGATCCGACCGTCTTGGACCACCCAGGTGGTGGGCTGCACTGTGATCGGTCCCACATTCCGGACGTGCCGGGAGACTAGCGATCGGATGGTCGGTTCCAGCAGCTCATCCGGTGAGCCGTCAAGCAGGATCGCTTCACCGCGCACGTCAAGGGTGGGATCGCCGAACCGGTCGAAGAGCAGCACCCGGCCATCGTGTGAGCTCAACCAGAACCGCCCGACCGGGTCGACCTGTTCCGAGCCGCCCGCAGCGCGGGCCACGTCGATGATCGCCTCACGGCTCAGCGGTGGCCGACCAGGCACCACACCGGAGCCGAGCACGAGAGCGCCCACGGCCACCGCGCGGATCGCACCACGATCCCCGATCTGGCTGACCTGGACCTGCAGCGAGGTCGGCGACGCACCCGCAGCGAGCGCTTCCGCTTCCACCTCAGCGATCAGGGCGTCGACGTCGGCCGGCGTGGGCCGGGACACGGTGCGTTCCCGCTCGGCACGGACCAACGACAGCGCGTCTCCCATTGAGGAGATCACCTCGGCGCCCGGGGGTATCTGGCAGTCCAGCCCCAGCGTGCCGGCCAGCGCCCGACCGAGCACGCTGGCGCCGCCACCGACAGCGATCAGGGTGGGCTGAGTGAGGCGGTGTTGCGCGGCGACCGCGGTGACGAGGTCGGCCAGCGCCTCGGTGGAGGCCTGCATCATCCGGCGGGCGAGTTCGTTGCCGGAAAGGCGGATCGCAGCCCCGGCGATGTCCAGCGCCACGGTCGCGGAGCGTCGATGACCGGCGGCATAGTCGCCGTCGGTAACCAGGCCGAGCGCGTTGGCGGCGCAGGTATTGGTCAGCGCGGCCATCGTGCCGTCGGCCAACCGCAACGCCAGGTAGTCGGCCGGATCCCCGGGCCGCGGCGCGAGGGTCTCCGGGCGGGCGCCGGCCAACCGCTCCGGCGCCAGGAAGCATGAATAGGTCAGCCCTGCGATGTGTGCGCTGCGCGGCCCGACACCGTAGATGCGGCGCCGTCGCACTCGTAGCATCGATCCGCCGGCGACCCCCGCCACTTGCACGTCCAATGCCCTGACCGCGGTGGCCTGGCCGGCCACCCGCACGTAGGACAGCGCCGGACGACCGGCAGTGATCGCCGCGACGTTGGTGGAGGTGCCGCCGACCTCGACGATCACCCCGTCGCCGATGCGTAGCGTGCGCAGCGCCCCAGCCACCGAGGCCGCAGGCCCCGAGTACAGCGTGCGAGCTGGTGCTGCGCGGAACCCAGCCAGATCGGTGGCACCGCCGTCACCGCGCATCACCATCACGGGGCAGGTCAGCCCCGCGGCCGCTACGCCGGCCTCCACCACCTCCGCGGTGCGCAGCGCAATCGGCAGGATCGAGGCGTTCAGCGCGGCGGTGACCGTGCGCAGTTCGAGACCGTACAGGCCGGTCAGCCCCGACGACGTCGTCACCGGCAGCCCCAGCTCAGCGGCCAGCACCGCGACCGCGTCTTCGCATGCCGAGTCGTCGGGCGCGAAGGCCTCCGCCACGCACACCGCTTGGGCGCCGGCGCTGGCCAGCCGGGCCAGTGCCTGGCGGGCCACGCCGGCATCGAAGCCGCCGGACAGATCGAGGAACTCGTGCGCAACTGCCCTGCTGATCGTGGTCCGGCTGCGAGCTTTGCGCAGGTAGGGTGGCCGGGCCATACCCAGTACACCGACCGGCACGGTATCGCCTTCCAGCAGCGCGTTCACCGCCTGCGTGGTGGAGTGGGTAACCAGTTCAATGGCCTCTGCACCGACCTCGGCGACCAGCTTCGCGACCACGTCCACCACGCCCGCGGACACTCCGTCGCGGTGTTCGTGGGTGGTGGGCACCACCGCGCGGCCAGCGAGTTCACCCGTAACGGAGTCGATCGCGACCGCCTTGGTGAAGGTGCCGCCGACGTCGGCGCCTACCCGGACACCCATCGCGCCTCCCGCGCCCGGCGGGGCCGCACCATCAACAACCACACGGCCCCTAGCGCATAGATGGCGACCAATACCGCTTGGCTGGCCAGGGTCTGCATGCTGGGCCAGTAACCCAATGCCTGCGAGAGGAAGATCGGCGCGCGCGGTACTCCGGGCAGTGGGGTGAGGCCGATCAGGTCGGCGGTCTGCAGACTTCGCACCGCGTTACCGAGAAAGGCGACTGAGGTCGCCATCAACAACACCACCGCACCGACCAGGAATGTCTTCACCGGCAGCCGCCGGCCCAGCCGGAAGATCAGGTAGGACACCACCGCCAAGGCCGCGAGACCAGCCGCCAGCCCCGCAACGATCCACCAGCCCATCCCCTGGCCGAACTCGACCAGCGCCTGGTAGAGCAGCGCGGTCTCCAAGCCCTCCCGGTACATCGCGGTGAATCCCACCAGCACCAGCGCCGTGGTGGATCCAACGGACACCGCGTTGAACAGCCGGCTGCGCAGGAACTCCATCCAGCGACGGTGCTCCAGCCGCGCGATCAGCCAGAAGGAGATGTACAGCAGCACCGCCACAGCGGCGGTGGCGACGACCGCCTCCAGCACCTCCCGCCCGACCGGCAACACCGCGAGAACGAACCGCAGGACCAGATATGTCACCGCCGTAGCCGCGAGCCCGATCACCACTCCCCACGCGATGGGTTTGCGGTATTGAGTTGCCTTCGTGGCCTCCAGATAGCCGAGCAAGGCAGTCAGCAGCAACACTGCCTCCAGGCCCTCCCGGAAGATGATCAAAAAGGATTGCCCAGCCACCACCGCGACCGCATCAAAACCGGTGTCGGTCAGCCGCCGTTCGGTGTCATCGATCAACCGCCGCAACTCGACGATATTGGTGCGCACGGCATCAATCGGCGCGCCGGACTTGATCAGGCTGCGAATCTCGGCGAACTTCGTCTCGGCGTCCGCAGTGAGGTCTGGAGCGACCACCCGCAGTGGCACCTCCACGTACTCGAAGTGGTCCAGGTACCCGGTCTTGGCCTGCACATAAGCTTGATCAATAGCTCCCTGCTTGACCAGCTCCAGGGTCTGGTCGATAGACGCACGCACCATGGCCAGCTGGCGGATCGCGTCTTCGCGGCTGATCGCCTGCTGCTGAGCAACAGCCTGCGGAGCAGCGTTGGCGGGTGCGGCGCTGAACAATGTCACGACCGGCACCAGAACGGCGAGCGCCAGCAGAAACCCGAGCAGTCGGCGTTGGATCATCCCGAGTACTTCGCCAAGTAGGGCTGCACCGCCGACGTGACCCCGGCGGAACCCTTGGCGGCCTCCGCGGCGTTGCCCTCGTCCGACGCCTTCTCCAGCACTGCGAAACTGTCCTCCATCGCGAGGTAGGTGTCCGGGTCGTTGTGCTTGACGGTGTCCTCGATCTGCTTCCAGATCGGCTCAATCTGACCGTCCAGGCTGACCGCTTTGGCCTTGTCGGTGCCTGCCGTTTCGGCGATCTGCTTGGCGATCTGATCGATCTGGCGCATACCTGTCGCGACGTCAGTCGCCGTGGACGGCGGCTTCGGCGCTGCGGCAGCCGAGGTAGCCGACGTATACCCCGTCGACGTGCCGGCACCACCTGAGCAGGCCGCAAGTCCAACAACGCTGATAGCCACCAGTACCAGACTCGCGCTTCGCCACCTACTGGTCAACATCGGCCCTCCGAATGCCAAAAGTCCGGTCAGCCCATCGGGTGAGGTTAGGCTAGGTAGTCCTCACAAAAACCTGCCAGAAGCGGCGAAGGGAGGGAAGGTTAGGCTGCACAACCACCTATATGGTCGTATCCCGAACTGCTTCAGCGACGCAAAGCTGACGTTGCCCAGCTACCCTGCGTAGCCCGGCCACTCAGCGGCGCGTTTCCGCCATGAGCCAGGACAGGTACTCGGCGCTGCCGCCGGCGATCGGAATCGCGATGATCTCGGGTAGGTCATAACTGTGGTTGTCCTTGATGTGCGCCGTCAGAGCGGTGACCCCGTCGGCGGTGGTCTTGATCTCCAGCCGCCACTCCTGCTCGGTCCGCACCTCGTCGTTCCACCGGTACACACTCGTGACTGGCCCGACGACCTGGGCGCACGCGCCGAGCCTGGCCTCGATCGCGCCGGCAGCAAGAGCGCGGGCCGCTCCCTCGCTGGCCGTGGTCGACACAACGATCACATGA
Source organism: Pseudonocardiales bacterium (assembly GCA_025465385.1). GTDB lineage: Bacteria > Actinomycetota > Actinomycetes > Mycobacteriales > Pseudonocardiaceae. Next base: position 3,851 of record JAODNG010000337.1, on the reverse strand, counting down.
TCACCGAGCATGCCGACAATCTTCGCACTCAGCCGGCACCACGGCGCGTTATTGAGTTTGTGTCTAGCCCGCCGAATTCGGGTTTTCACCCCCTCGTCTATACGTACGTTTGTTTAGGTGGGTAGTGTGTGCAGTGGAGGTCGCCATGGCGCTACGACGCAGGATCCGGTGGGTGGTCCGGCATGGGCTGATCAGGCGGACGGTGCAGCGCCAGATGCGTGCCGGTGACCTCGGTTCGCGGCTGATGATCGACCCAGCGATCCGCGAAGACCCATTCCCCTATTACGACGAGCTGCGCGCGAAGGGTGACGTCGTCACGGGCGGAGTCGCTCTGATGTCAGCGCACCACGACGTCTGCCTGACCGTACTTCGCAGCCCGGACTTCGGCCAGATGCGTTTGGATTTGATGCCAGGTGTCCTCCGGCTCGGCATGAAGCTCGGCGGCCGGGCGGTGCTCGGACCGATCGAGCGACCATCGATGTTGGTAACCGACCCGCCCGAGCACACCCGCTACCGCAAGCTGGTCACCCGGGCGTTCAGCGCGCGGGCCGTCGCCGCCATGCGTCCCCGGGTCGGGGAGATCGCCGAGGAATTACTCGACGAGATCGCCAGCTCGGGCCCGACCGTGGATCTGGTGCAGCGTTACGCCAGCCTGCTACCCGCCACCGTGATCGCCGAGATGCTCGGCGCACCGGTTGCGATGCGTCGCCAGTTCCTGGAGTGGGGGGCCGGTGCGGCGCTGTCGCTGGACGTCGGATTGAGCTACCGCGACTTCCGCCGCTCCGAGGAAGACCTGGGCGCACTGCACCGTTGGATGCTCGGCCACTTCCCCGAGGTACGCCGCGCTCGCCGAGACGACGTCCTCAGCACCTTGGTGACCGCACATGACCAGGGCGAGCAGCTGTCCCTCGACGAGCTGAGCAGCATTTCGATGCTGCTACTCGCCGCAGGTTTCGAGACCACGGTCAACCTGCTGGGCAACGGTGCCGTCCTGCTGATGCGCCATCCTGACCAGCTGGAGCTGCTGCGTGCGCAACCGCAGCGGTGGTCTGGCGCGGTGGAGGAGATCCTGCGCTACGACTCGCCCGTGCAGCGCACGGGACGGATCGCGCTGCGCGACACCGTGGTCGCCGGGCGTCCAGTGCGGGCGGGCTCGTCGATCGTTCTGCTGCTCGGCGGCGCAAACCGCGATCCTGAGGTCTTCCCTGACCCACACCGGTTCGACGTCCAACGGCCCGAGGCAGACCAGAACGTTGCGTTCTCCAGCGGTATCCACTACTGCATCGGCGCCGCGCTGGCCCGTCTGGAAGGTGAAGTCGGCCTGCAGACACTGTTCCGACGATTCCCCGACCTCGCGCTCACCGGTACGCCACACCGGCGTCCCACCCGCGTGCTGCGCGGCTACGACGCGATCCCAGTCCGACTGAGCAGCCATACGCCGACAGGCACGTCGGTGCATTCCAGCACGCAAAGATAACCGCCGACGCCGGGGTACAGCCTCTCCCGCGGCGCGGCCGACGCACGGTTGCACATGGCCACCCGGTTGTCGACCCCACTGCCCGCCACCCTCGCCGCTTCCGCTCCCCACCGCGCATCGATTTTTACACAGACATCCGGCCACACCGCGGACCACCGCCGTTCTGATCGTTTGCCGCACACTGTCGGTGAGGCGGTGGATCCGATGCTGGCTGATTCGCGTGGTCGGCCACTCGCACCGCGCACTACGCATCCGATGACAGCGGTGATCCAGCGATCGCTACGCTCCCGGCATGGGCTTTGCGGATACGGAACGGAACAGGGCGGCCGTACACGAAGCAGGGCATGCCCTCGTTGCCGCCGCCCGGGGCCTTGCCGTCGCCGTCATCGAACTGCATGGCAACGACGGCGCGGGCGGGATGCGACTCCGGGAAGCGCCATCGGAACTCGATCGGATATGGGTGCTGTACGGCGGACCATTCGCAGAGAAACTGGTCTTCAAGAAATGGGCAGCAACCGCCATACCGCCTGACCATGACGAGCTGCTGTTGGCACACCGCCTGTGCCGTCAGATAGGGATCAACGATACCGTCGGGATCAGGGACCAAGTCGAAGCATGTCTTCGAGACAACCGACTTCGACTAGAGCTCGTGGCAGCTCGGTTATCCGAGGCCGGCGTGGTGGAAGGCGCTGAGCTTGCTGAGCTACTTCGCGAAGAACTAAGCCGAACCTGACAGAGGTGTGAGTCAACGCTCGGCCAGCCGCGCCAGCCGCGCCGACCGAGAGGCCCTGGAATACTTCCGTCGCGGCCGAGGGTTCACAACGGCATGGCTACTGCTGTTGTTGCCGCGGCATACGGTGGACCCGAAGTGCTGTCCGTGGTCGAAGCTGAGGTGCCCTCGCCCGGTCCGGGAGAGGTGACGATTGAGGTTCGCGCGGCCGGGGTCAACCCGGTCGACTACAAGCTCTACAGCGGGGCCTTCGGCAGTTCCCCGGACAACCTTCCCGTGCGCCTGGGACTCGAGGTAGCCGGAGTGATCACCGAGGTAGGGCCCGATGCGGCCGGCCCGTCCGGTCCGCTGTCGGTCGGGGATGAGGTCATCGCCTATCCGACACAAGGCGGCTACGCCACCGCCGTCACCGTGCCGGCCAAGGTGGTTGTACCCAAGCCCCGCGAACTGTCCTGGGAGCAGGCATCGGGCCTGTTGCTCGCGGGGGCGACCGCCGTGCACGCCGTGGCAGCGGCCAAGGTCAGCCCGGGCGACACCGTACTGGTTCACGGCGGCTCCGGCGCGGTAGGCCTGCTTGCCGTACAACTGTCACTCGCCGCTGGAGCAAAAGTGGTAGCCACCGCCAGCGAACGGAACCAAACCCTGCTGCGGGAAGTCGGCGCCGTCCCGGTGACCTATGGGCCTGGCCTGCTCGACCGGGTCAAGCAAGCAGCCCCCTCCGGGGTCAACGCCGCGATCGACGCGGTGGGCACCGACGAGGCGATCGATGTGTCGCTGGCCTTGGTACCCGAGCCGAGCAGAATCGTCTCGATCGCCGCCTTCCACCGTGCCGACACCGGCATCATGTTGATCGGCAACGGCCCAGGGGCCGACCCCGGCACCGAAATCCGCGCGAACGCTTGGCGCCAACTTCTCCCGCTGGCCGCCAGCGGCAAGCTGACCCTGCTCCCCGCCAAGACCTACCCCCTCACCGAAGCCGCACAAGCCCACACCGTCCTCAGCCAAGGCCACCCCAACGGCAAGCTCGCACTCGTCCCCGCACAGTGAGGAGGCGCGGGCGCAGTGCGAGCGAATGTGGATCGCGACTCCTCCAGGGCGGCAAGAGAAGAGGACTTGTCAACTCTTCGACGACGCCAGGCGATCTCCCTTATCCGGTGTTGGCTCGGCAATCCGCCCGTCGAAATTGTGGTGTCGCTGGTAACGGTTGCCGGCCCACCGTGGTGCCCGACGACCCCTGCTGGCGGGTATGCACATTGGATGCTTGCTGTGAAGACGCGAGCGTGCCTGGGAGTGATGATGGGCACCGTGGGCGTAGCTCACCGGGCGCGTCACGGCTAGAAACCAAGATCGGGAAGGAACGCCAAACCGGGCCAGCTGCAACCGCTGAAGCCACACTGCAGTTGTCGGGCCGGTCGGCTGGGCAAAGACGCTGGACCTATCGCGGTTGCGGCGGTCGCCGAGTCGCAGACCAAAGGAGTCATGATCCATGTCGCAGTGGAAACCCGGGCACGCCGGAATGGCCGGCGCGATCGATGTGGGCGGCGACCTGACGGTCAACCGCCTCGGCTTCGGCGCCATGCGTATCACCGGTGACGGCATCTGGGGCGAGCCCGCCGACCGCGACGAGGCCAAGGCGGTGTTGCG
>JAODNG010000313.1 GCA_025465385.1 Pseudonocardiales bacterium | reverse complement strand
GAAGACCGTCGAGCCCAACAGCCGGCAGACCATGATGAAGGGGCGATCGTCGAAGTGGCCGAACGGGGCCGCCAGTGCGTGCGTGAGCTGGCCGGCGGCGGTGGGCAGCGACATCCAATTCACGATTACCGACGGCGCGTTCAAAGCCGGGATCCAGCCCAGCCCGACTCCGGATAGCACCGTGATCGCGGTAAATACCGTGGCGAACACTGCGACGCTGCCCGCGCCGGCGCGCAACAGTTGCACCCGCCGGTTACCCGGCAGGTGGGCTACCCAGATCCAGACCAGGAACGGTAGAGCGATCCCGGCCGATACCTTCACCGCCATCGCCGCGGTGACCAGTGTGATCCCGGCGACGTGCCGGCGCACCAACACCAGCAGCGTGCCGGTAGCCAGCAGGCCGGCCATCAGTAGATCGTTGTGCGGCCCACCGACAAGATGCACGACAGTCAACGGATTGGCGATCACCAACCACAGCGCTACGGTGCGATTGCCGCCGAGGTGGTCGGCCAGCCGGGGCAGCGCGTACGCCAGCAACGCCAAGCCACTCAGCAGCACCAACCGGATGCCGATCACACCCAGGATGAGGTTCTCGCCGGTCAACCGGTTGATTGTCTTGGCGATCAGGATGAACAGCGGTCCGTACGGTGCTGGGGTCGTCTGCCATACGTAGTGGACGTTGTCCGCGATGGCTCCTGGCGGCAGCTTCGAGGGTCCGACCTGGTAGGGATTCAACCCACGCAAAGCGAGCGCTCCTTGGCCCAGATAGCTGTAGACGTCCCTGGTGAACAACGGTGGAGACAGCAGCACGGGCGCCGTCCACACCGCGCTGGCCAGCCGGACCTGCTGGGCGGTCGCGGTGCCGCCGCGCACCTCGCGCCCTAGCCGTATCCAGGCCCACACCATCAGCCCGACGCCGAGGTAGAGCGCCACGGTGGCCAGGTCGTGGCCGTGCCCGTAACGGATCCATGACAACGGTCCGCCGCTGATCACCGGGTCGCTGACCAGGATTCCACCCGCTCCCACCGCCATGGTGGCCAGCAGTACTGAACCGACGAATCCGAGCAGCACCGTGCCCGACAGCAACGGGCTCAGGCGCGGCCGGTCGAGCCCCATCGTCGATGCCACCGTTGGTTCAGCCGCTCATGGCGGTGCTTCGGCGGGCTCCGGCCGTGGTGATCCGAGCTGCGGCAAGCTTGCCGGAGATGATCGCGGTGGGGACTCCCACTCCGGGCGTCGTGCCGCATCCGGCGAGCACGACGTTGGTCCGGTCGCGCACCAGGTTCGAGGGACGGAACGGTCCGGTCTGGGCGAAGGTGTGTGCGGCCGAGAATGGAGTTCCGACGGCAAGCCCCTGGGCCGCCCAGTCGGCGGGAGTGACCAGCCGCTCGACCTCGATGGCGTCGTCGAGGTCAGTCAGCCCCCGCCGCTCCAGCGTGCCGACCAGCTCATCGCGGTAGGCAGAGCCGAGGGTGGCCCAGTCCAGCGGTGCGGTGCGCAGGTTGGGGCACGGCGCGAGGATGTACAGCAGCTCGCGTCCATCAGGCGCCAGGCGCGGGTCAGTGGCGGTGGGCCGGGTGACGAGTAGGGATGGGTCGGTCATGAGCTGCCCGCGGTAGATGATCTCGTCGAAGGTCCGTTCCCACTCGTCCCCGAAGAAGATCGTGTGATGTGCCAGCCCGGCCCAGCCCGGTCCGCTACCCGGGCGAACTCCGGCGTGCAGCACCACCGCGGAGGGTGACCAGCGCAGCGGCACCAGCCGCTGTGGCGTCCGGCCGAGTAGCCGGTGCACCACCGGAAGGTCGGGCGTGAGTACCACCGCATCGGCGCTGATCCGTTCGCCGTCGGCGGTGTGCACAGCGGTGACACGCTGCCCGAAATCCTCCAGCGAGGTCACCGTCGTGTGGTAACGAAACTCAGCGCCCGCGTCGGTGGCGGCGTCGGCTAGTGCCTGCGGCAACGCGTGCATTCCGCCACGCGGGAACCAGACCCCGGCCACCGTGTCCATGTAGGCGATCACTCCGTACGCGCCGAGCGCGCGCTGCGGGGGCACTCCAGCGTAGAGCGCCTGGAAGGAGAAGATCCGTTGCAGTCGCTTGTCGTGCACGAACCGACCGACCTGGGGGCCCAGTCGACCGAAGCCACCCAGCGCTGCCAGCGTGGCCAGGTCTTTGACGGCGTCGCGGTTGGCCACGAGGTCGAGTGGGGAGTCGAAGTTCCCGCCGATGAACCGGCCGATTTCGACCTCGTACAACCTGGTCAGCCAGCGCCGCAGCCGCCGGTAGCCGTTCGCTTCGGATGGCCCGGCCACTGACCGGATCTGCGCCTCCATCGCTTCGGCGTCGGTGTGCACGTCGATCACCGAGCCGTCGGCGAAGCGGGCCCGGTAGGCCGGGTGCAGCGCCACCAGGTCCAGCCGGGCGACCAGCGAGTCACCGACCGCGGCGAGCGCTTCGTCGACCAACTCCGGCATGGTCAGCACGGTGGGGCCGGTGTCGAGGCGATAGCCGGCGAGATCGCTGCGGCCGGCCCGACCGCCTGGATGGGGCTGGGATTCCAGCACGGTCACCCGCCGACCAGATCCGAGCAGGTGCAGCGCCGCCGACAGCCCAGCCAGTCCGGCACCGACTACGACGACATGATCGGTGGGTCCGGGCACGGTGCGCACGGGTGCACGCTACGCCGGGACTCGCCGTCCACCGCTGTCGCCTTAGCCAATCCTGTGGCCTTCAGCGGACTCGGCAGGTGGCTTGGGCGGCGAGCTCCGCCAGCCGGGCGCCGGCCGGCTCGGCCAGCTCAGCGGCGCGCAGACTGCCCAACGCTGAGTTGGTGAGCGTGGTAATCCGGCGCTCCACCTCAGCCACCGCGCCGAACTCGATCAGCAGCTCGCGGACCTCAGTCACGGCGTTCTCGTCGACCTGCGGATTGCCGATGGCGCCGCGCAGCAGGTCGGCAGCTCCGGTCTGGCGCTTCTCGTCGGCGGCGCGCAGGCCGTAGGCCAACAACAGCGTCCGCTTGCCCTCGCGCAGGTCGTCGCCAGCCGGCTTACCGGTGACCCCAGGGTCGCCGAACATGCCGAGCAGATCGTCGCGGAGCTGGAACGCGACGCCGATGTCGGCCCCGAACCTGCGGTAGGCGCACACCAGGGCGTTGTCAGCGCCAGCGATCGCCGCACCCAAGTGCAGCGGGCGCTCAACGGTGTAGGCGGCTGTCTTGTACCGGTCGATCAGTAGCGCGGTCTCAGGTGTCTCGTCGCCGCTGGCCTGGGTGATCACGTCGAGGTATTGCCCGGCGAGTACCTCGGTGCGCATGGCCTGCCACACGACGTGCGCGCGACCGAACTGCTCTGGCCACAGATCCGACCCGCGCAACATGTCATCGGCCCAAGCCAACGCGATGTCACCGAGCAGGATGGCGGTGGCTGCGCCGAACCGTTCCGGCGCGCCCAACCACCCGGCCGCGCGGTGCTGGGCCGCGAAGTCGACGTGCATGGTGGGTGCGCCGCGTCGGGTGGTGGAATCGTCGATCAGGTCGTCATGCACCAGGGCGCAGGCCTGGATCAGTTCCAGGGAGCTCACCGCGTGCAGAACTGCCCGGGCTTGCGGGTCGTCGGGGGATCCGCCCGCTCCTCGCCAGCCCCACCAGGCGAACGTCGGGCGCAGCCGCTTGCCGGGGCCGAGGACGAAGTCACTCAGCGAGTCCACCGCGGCGACGAACTGCGAGTCGATCTGCGCCGCCTCGTCGCGCTTGGTCTGGAGGAAGCTGGCGAGTTCGCGCCGCACCTCGGCCCGGAGGTCGTAATCTAGCGGATGCACCTGCTGATCTTCCGCTAGTCCGGCGAGGGACTGAGCCCGGGTTCCACGAGTGGCGTTCCGCTGCGCCATCGAACCTCCTGCGCTCGTCGTGACGACACCGCGTAGCCCGGCGCGCGCTCAGCGTGCATGCCGACGATAGGGCCTATTCGTGCCGATACGTGTCCGGGTTCGGTCGCGGCGGGATTCCGGTTCGGTTTGGTCCGGGTACCGGTTCGCCCAGCGGCCCGGGCGCCCCATCATGACCTGGCTAGGGTGGGATGCATGACGGCCGTCATCGACCGGCTCGGCGGCGACCGCCCGGTGTTCTCAGTGGAGTTCTCCCCGCCCCGCGATGACGCCGGGGAGCGCCAGCTGTGGCAAGCGGTGCGCGACTTCGAGCCGCTGGATCCGGCGTTCGCGTCGGTGACCTATGGAGCCGGGGGTTCCAACCGCGACCGTTCCTTGCGGATCACTGGGCGGATCGCGCAGCAAACCACCATCGTCGCGATGGCGCACCTCACCGCGGTGAACCATTCAGTGACCGAGCTGCGACAAGTGATCGACAACTATGCCCAGGCTGGGATTTCTAATCTGTTGGCGTTACGTGGTGATCCGCCGGGTGATCCGCTAGGTGAATGGGTGGCGCACCCACAGGGTGTGCATTACGCGGCGGATCTAGTCCGCCTCGCTCGCTCAATCGGCGACTTCTGCGTTGGCGTGGCTGCCTTCCCCGAGCGCCATCCGCGGTCTCCTGACGCCGAGTCCGACGTCCGGTATCTGGTGGCCAAGCTGCGCGCCGGCGCGAAGTTCGCGATCACCCAAATGTTCTTCCGCCCGGAGGACTACCTGAGACTGCGTGACCGGGTAGCCGCCGCAGGTGCGGATATGGCGACGGTGCCGATCCTGCCCGGGATCATGCCGATCACCACGCTGCGCGGCGTCCAAAAGATGGCTGAGCTCTCGGGCTGCACCATTCCTGCGGCGTTGCGCGACCGGCTGGCCGCGGTGGGTGACGATCCTGGCGCGGTGCGCCAGGTAGGTGTGGACGTCGCCAGCGAGTTGTGCGAACGGTTGCTCGCTGAGGGTGTGCCGGGGTTGCACTTCTACACACTCAACCGATCCGGTTCCACCCAAGCCGTACTCGCCCGCCTCGGCATGGCGCCCGGCCGTCCGGCCGCCGTCACCACGCACTGAGTCGGCGACCTTTAACCGACTTCAGCCGGGCTACAGCGGCAGCGTGCGCGCCAGTACGGCGAAGTCTCGGGAGTCCCCCGTGAAGTGGTAGTGCCGCAGCAGATCGGTGAATCCGAGCCGGCGGTAGAGTCGCCATGCTCTGGTGGGTCCCTCGGGAGTGGATAACAATGCGCGCGGGGCGTCGACCCTGGACAGCAGTTCGGTGAGCAGCGCCTTTCCGATGCCCCTGCCTTGGGCGTCGGGTCGCACATGCAGTTCGGTGAGCTCGAAGTAGTCGGCGAGCTCGCGCTGGGCACTGCGACGATCGATCAGCATGAGCCCGCGTTGGACCTCGTCGTGCCACCACTGCCCGGGAGCGCCCCGGTAGCCGTAGCCGATGCCCACCAGGGCGTCCGCATCGAAGGCAGCCATGCACAGCCAGCCGTCCCGCAGCATGTGTTCCAGCCACATCGGACTCCGGTGCCGCGCGGTGCCGGGCGGGTAGTGCATGGCCGTGACATAGATCTGCAGCGCCTCATC
>JAODNG010000306.1 GCA_025465385.1 Pseudonocardiales bacterium | reverse complement strand
GTGTGCTGGAGGTTCATGACGAGGGTCCCGGCATCCCGCCCGACCAGGCCTCGCATGTGTTCGACCGGTTCCACAGCTTCGATCCCCGCCGCACCCACGACCGCGGTGGCTCGGGGCTCGGCCTGGCAATCACCGCGGCCATCCTCGAGGCCCACAACGGCCGTATCGAGCTGCATACCGCCGCCCTACACGGCACCACCTTCAGGGCCCTGTTGCCGTTGGCGTGACCTCCCCGCAATAACGGACTGCGGCGCGGGGCGAAACGCGAGAGCGACACGGTCGTTACTCCCTGTGGCGTGGCCGTACGTCGGCGATCAAGGGGAGACCTGCCTGACGATCCGATCAGCAGCGAGGCACCGTAATAGCAAGACTGTCAGCCTGGTCCCTATTGTGACTCGACGGTTGGTAGCGGAGCTCGTGCCGGTGCTGGCGGTCGTCACTGCTGCCACTGTGGCCGGTGGGGATAGCACCGCCGTTGCGGCGGATAACCCGAATCCGACCGTGATGGTCGGCGGGGACCCCCGAGGAGTGGCGGTCGACCCGGACGGCAAGCATGCCTACGTGGTGAGCTTCGCCGACAATGCGCTGCTGGTGATTGACACTGCGAGCCGGAAGGAGGTCGGACGCATCCGCGTCGGCGCCAACCCCCGCGGAGTGGCGGTCGACCCAGACAGCCGGCACGCCTTGGTGACCAACTACTCCGAGAACTCGGTGAGCGTCGTCGACACCGCTACTGGGAAAGTGATCAAAACTGTTGCTGTCGGCGTGAACCCCACCGCGGTGACGGTCTTCCCCCGGGACCACTACGCCTTCACCACCGACTACTACGGCAATACCCTCAGCGTGATCAATACCGCGACTCTCAAGCTGGTCGGTACCGTGCCGGTCGGCGTCCACCCGGACGGGGTCGCGATTGATCCCAAGGGTGAGTTCGCCTACGTGACCAACAGTGGTAGCAACTCAGTCAGCGTGATCGACGTGCATACCCAGAAGCTGGTCCGCACCATTCTGGTCGGCCGGGCTCCGCAGAAGATTGCGATCGACCGCGACGGCCGTCACGCTTACGTGACGAACTTCGGGGACAACAACATAAGCGTGATCAACCTTCCCAATCAGGTCGGCGTGAACCTTTACAACATGCTAATGAAGGTCAATAGCACGATTCCAGTGGGCATTAACCCGCGTGGTCTGGCAGTGGACTCCGATAGCCACCACGCCTTCGTGGTTAACGTCGCCGAGGGCACCATGACTGTGATCGACACCGCCAAGGGAGCGGTGCTCGGCTCGTCGTTCGTCGGTTTCGACCCGGATGAGGTGGCCATCGCGCCCGACAGCACCGCTTACGTCACCGCCAGAGGCGACGGCACCGTGACAGTGATCCGCCCGTCCTAGACGTTAGCTTGGTTGTCGTCGCGATGGCATCGCTGATAGTGGGCGCGGTGTTATACCTATCTCCGTCATTCGGCGGACATAGCTCTCGTAGTGTCGGCGTGCCTCGGCGAGGCGTCCCGCGTGGAGCAGGACCCCGACAAGGTTGAGGTGCGCCTCCTCGTCGTAACAGTCCTGCTCGAGCAGGCATAGCGCGTGCTGCACGACCGCGTCGGTGTCTCCCGCGTCGTGCAGCCGGGCAGCCAATGCCCGCAGTAGGGCGATGTGGGTAGCCCGGATCTCTTCGGCCAGCGCAGCAGCCCACTCGTGGTATGGGTCATCTTCGAGGAAATCTCCGGTATGGGCGGCAACGGCGGCGGCGAGTCGCGCGCGGTGACGTCCGGCTCCCTGGACCGCTCGGCGCTGAGGGCAGCGGTGGCTCGGGTGAGGAATTCATCGACGTCGATGCTGACCAAAGCACGGTTTAACGACACCGCCCCGCCGGTACTGATCAATGGATCGTCACCTGCCGGCCGCGGCTGCAACACATCGCGCAGCGCGGAGAGCAGCACGGACAGCCGGTTGCTGGTTGCGACTCGTGCAGGTCGTCCAGGACCAGAACGAGGTATTAGTGATGTCTGGTTAGCCCGGTAGAGTGCCAAGGTCCAGCGAGCGCTAGATCCAGTCGCGCCGGCGAAACAGCACGTACAGCCCGACCGAGAGCACGACAATCATGATGGTCGAGGCGTAGAACCCGGATGCTTGGCCAAACCCGGGATAGGGCACGTTCTGCCCGTAGAACCCGGTGATGGCGGTCGGTACCGCAATGATGGCGGCCCAGCTGGTGACCTGCTTGGTGATCACATTGAGCCGGTTGCCTTGGATGGTCAGGTTGGTCTCCAGGATGGCGGAGACCAAGTCGCGCAAGCTCTCGGTCCACTCGGTGGCCCGGAGTATGTGGTCATACACGTCCTGGTAATAGGGCGTCATTGCCTCGTCAAAGGTGTGCAGGTCACGACGCATGAGGGAGTTCACGACCTCGCGCATCGGCAGCACAACCCGGCGCAGCTGCACGAGACTCTTACGCAGCTCGAACGATCGTCGTTGCACGGCCCAATCAGGGCGCTTGTCGTCGAACAGCTGATCTTCTAGCGTTTCGATTTCATCGTCGAGGGTCTGCACGGCGGTGAAGTGGCCGTCGACTACGTAGTCGAGCAAACCATGCAGCAGGAACGAGACCCCGTGTTTGGCCAGGTCTGGTGAGGCGTCCCAGCGGGCTATCACACCGTTGATGTCGAACTGGTCTGATTTACGCACGGTGACCAACGCGTTGTGGGTGACGAACACCGCCACCTCATAGGTCTCCAGTTCCCCGGTGGCCATGTCCAGCTCGACGGCGTAGGCGGTGACGAACAGGTGGCTGTGGTACCGGTCAAGCTTCGGGCGTTGGCGTTCTTGGACGGCATCCTCGACAGCGAGCCGGTGCAGGTCAAGCTCCTCGCTGATCGCGGCGAGGCCATCCGCGTCGGGCGCGCACATGTCCAGCCACACCGTGACGCCCGGCTGCCTGATGTAGTCGGAGATGTCCTGCACCGGAAAGTTTTCGAGCTCGAGAACACCGCTACGGTACAGCCGCGTATGTGTCATACCGGCAGGCTAGAAGGCGGCTTGCCGGGCCGCCGTGCGGCGCCACGCCACGCGAAGGAGACCTGTGAGTGAGCTGACCTATCTTGAAGCGATCGTGGTGGGCGCCTTCCAAGGCGTCACCGAGCTGTTCCCGGTTTCCAGCCTGGGGCACTCCATCCTGGTTCCGGCGCTGGTAGGCGGTCGCTGGGCACACGACCTGAACGTCTCAGCGTCGGAATCGCCCTATTTGGCGTTCATCGTCGGGCTGCACGTGGCGACCGCCGTGGCGCTGCTGGTCTTCTTTTGGCGGGACTGGCTACGCATCGTCGCCGGCTTCGTCAGCTCGCTGCGCTACCGGCGACTCCGCACGCCCGGTGAGCGACTCGCCTGGCTGCTGATCGTCGGAACCATCCCAGTCGGCATCTGTGGCCTGCTGCTGGAGCATCTGTTCCGTACCACGTTGGGCCGACCGATCCCGGCCGCAGCGTTCCTGATCGCCAACGGGGTGGTGCTCTACGGCGCGGAACTGCTCCGCCGACGGGCTGACATCCCCCTCCCGGCGCCGGCGACGACCGCAGCGGGCGGACCCGGTTCAGCGCGAGAGGTCGACGCCGCCGCGGATGCCCGGCTGGCCCAGATGTCCCTCGGGCGGGCCACCCTGATCGGTTCCGCCCAGGTGCTGGCGCTGTTGCCGGGGCTGAGCCGGTCCGGCGTGACGATGGCCGCCGGACTGCTGCGCGGGCTGTCTCATGAGGACGCCGCCCGCTTCTCCTTCCTGCTGGCCACCCCGGTCATCCTGGCCGCCGGTGCACTGAAGATCCCCGACCTGGTGGGCCCACTCGGCGCCGGCATCCACGGACCGATCATCGCCGGCAGCATCGCCTCGTTCGTCAGTGCTTACCTGGCGGTCCGCTTCCTGACCCGTTACTTCGAGACCCGCACCCTCACCCCGTTCGCGGTGTACTGCGTTCTCTTCGGCACCGCCAGCCTGATCTGGCTCGTTGCGCACTGACTGACCAGAACGCGAGTAACAGGAGTTACCGGGAGGTGCGGCCCAGGTAGGTATGACGCAGGGCGGCTTGGTCGGGGAGGTCTAGGGGGGCCAGCGTCTGGCCGGTTGCTTGGCGCAGGATGTAGTCGGCCAGGGCTGGGTTGCGGGCCAGCACGGGGCCGTGCAGGTAAGTGCCGATGATGCGTTCGGTGAGGACACCTTCGCCGCGATACCTCGTACCCTCGCCGGTGCCGTTGCCGGTGCCGGTGAGCACCCGTCCCAACGGAGCGGTGCCCGACCCTAGGGTGGTGACGCCGCGGTGGTTCTCGAAACCGGTCAACGAACCGACGCCGGGCACCGCGCAGGTGGCGACTACCTCGCCGACCGCGCGTTGGCGGCCGGGCGCGGTGGTGATATCCAACAAGTCCAACCCCGGATAGTGTTGACCTTTGGAGTCACTCATCGAGCGGCCCAGGATCTGCAGCCCGGCGCACACGGCCAGCGTCACCGCGCGGGTTTCCAGCGTCCGGCGTAGCTGATCATGGCGACGTAGCCAGTCTGCGGCGAATAGCTGAGCTGTGTCCTCGCCGCCACCCAGCAGATACACCGCGCAACTGGTCGGCGGAACGTCGCGAGCCGTGATGGTACGTATCTCGGCCGCAATGCCACGCCAGCGCAGCCGTTGGGCCAATATCGTGGCGTTGCCAGCATCGGAGTAGGTGCCCAGGACATCGGGTAGCAGGAGGCCGATCTCGACCGTGGACTCCCCGCTCATCCGGTTGCTTCCCGTTCCCGGCTGAGCCGGCGGCGGAACTGATGAAACGCGGTGTAGTTGGCTACCACGTCGATCTGTCCCGGCGGCAGCGTCTCGAGAGCGGCTAACGGGTCGGCGACCGTACAGTGATCCAGCCCGGCGTAGCTGAGCCGCACGCCCAGGTCCGCCGCGCGTTCCCCGCTCGCCACCACCTGGCGAGAGCCGAAGTGTTCGAATGGGACGTCCCACAACCACGAGGTGTCCCGCCCGTCGGCCTCCCGGGCATTGATGATCACCAGCAGCGGCCGAGGCTCGCTCAACATGGACAACATCCCGGCCCAGCCAGCCGGGTTCTTGGCCAGCAACATGCGCAAGTCCTGCCCGCCGCGGTGCACCACGGCGTACCGGCCGGCCACCACGTCGACCTCGCGCAAAGCTGATGCAGCCTGATCGGCCGAGATACCGACAGCGCAGGCAGCAGCGAGCGCCATCGCCGCGTTGCTGCGATTGACCTGGCCTGGCAGTCGAATATCCAGCGGGAGCACCGCGTCTGCGGTGTATACCTTGCTGTCTTCAATCCACCAGTCTGGAGTGGGCCGGCTCAGCCCGCAGGCACACTGCCAGCCAGGCTCGGTGAACGTGAGGGTCTGACCACAGCGCGGGCAGCTGGACGCATCGCCCAACCAGCTGGCCCCCGCGGCAACCCAGATGGGACGACTGGCCAGTGCCGCCGCCGACACCACCATCGGATCATCGGCGTTAGCCACCACCACCGTGCTGGGATGCCGGGCCAGCGCCCGCCCGACGGCGGACGCGATGGCGCCCACCTCGGTTGCTCGGTCCAGCTGGTCACGGGTCAGATTGAGCAGGACCACCACCGCCGGGTCCACCGCCTCGGCCACCGCGGCCAAGTGCAACTCGTCGACTTCGATCACTGCATACTCGGTGTCTCGCGCCTCGGCCAACGCCGCCACCGCACCATCAGCCATATTCGACCCACCGGCGTTGTGGGCTACCCGTCCAGCGGTCCGTACCGCCGCCGCCACCAGATGACTTGTCGTGGTCTTACCGTTGGTTCCGGACACGAGGACGACTCGTCGTCCAGCCGCCAGATGTCGTAGCGCGTGCCGGTCCAAAGCCAGCGTCACCCGACCACCGATGATCGACCCGGCGCCCAAGCCCAGCCGTCGCGACAGCCCCGCTGTCGCCAGCCCGGCGTGCACGGCAGCGCGTGTCCACCACCCCAGCCGGAGTTGCCCGGGCGGCGCCATCGCCACCGGGCCCGCTCCAGGCGTCTGCACCACCATCGCCCCCACCCTACGAAACCTCAGCCTAACCACTATCCCTACCCAGCAATGCGCCGACGCGCGGCGGCACTGGCGGCAGTATTCCCTATCCGGGCAGCTTCGGTCGGGAGGCCCGTTCCAGGTTCTGCTGTACCGGTGATTTGGGTGATACGCGACTGCCGGGTAATTCGCCATCGTGCCGTAATTCGCGATGGGCGTCGGTAGCGGCAGCTAAACGTTGTTCGCCGGTGGCGAGCAGCCATACCCCAGCCAGCGTCAAGGCCAACCCGGCGGCCTGGACTCCAGCCAGCAGCCCGGTGGCGAAGGACTCGCCGAAGACGATGGTGCCGAGACTGACGCCGATAACGGGATCGATCACCATCATCGCCGCCAGCGGTCCACCGAGCGGACCGGACTGGAATGCGGCCTGGCTCAGCAGCGCACCCATCAGGCCGCAGCCCAGCGCTGTCCACAGCTCCCAGCTCGTCACCAGCGCAGGAATTCCACCCTCGCCCAGAATGTCGCCCCAGGTCTTGACCAGCGCGGCAGATAGCGCGAAGACAGTCCCAGCAGCGGCGCCCAGGCCCAGCGAGCGGGTTCGGTCCCGCCGGGCACACGCGGCGCCCAGCGCGACGGTGGCCGCCATCGCGACCAGCAGCAAGCCCGGCAGCCAGTCCCTGATGCTCTGCGGGTCCCGAGACTCCACGGTGGGTTGAACCGCCAAAAAGACCGCCAGACCGGTGACCGTCAACGCTGCTGCGAGCAGCGCCCGGCGACTTACCGGGTGACCGAGGACGGCCTGCAGCGGCAACGCAACGACTAAGCCCACCGTCAGCAGGGGCTGGACGACCGAGAGCGCTCCGAGGTTGACCGCCACCATGTGCAGCGCTACCCCAGCCACTTCAGCGACGATTCCCAGTAGCCACAACCGTTGGCGCGCGACATCGATCAGCAGCCCAGGGTTCAGCGGAAACCGTCGGCGTACCTGATTGGCCCCATGATGCTGTAGCACCGAGGCGGTTCCGAAGCACACCGCGGCCACGAGCGACAACACGACAGCAAGTGTCACAACGCGACGAGCCTACAGGGTGTAGGTGGACCCGCTCACCGAACCTTGAGTGCTCCGGAGCTCCTGAGCTCCACCTTGCTGCGAGAAGTCAAACCGGACACGACGACGAAGACGGGGAGACATTGCGATCTTTGACCTCTCCAAAACCCGCCTGATGTCTGATCGGAATGCATTCTTGGAGTAAGAACCGGGCAGGACCGGCGACTGGATCCAGGCAGCACCCGCGCGTCCGGTTGGGGCCGGCGCCGGCGACCTCGTCGCGTCGGTAACCTTCCCGGATGATCAGACCGGCGACGGCCCTGGGCGTGGCGGCGAGCACGGCCGCGGTCGCCGGCTGGATGGCTCCGGCGCTGCTGCGCGCGCGGGTGCTGCGCGCCGCAGTCCGTCCTGGATTGGCCGGTGTCGGTCGGTCGGACAGCGTGGCGTTGACCTTCGACGATGGACCCGACCCGCAGGGAACCCCCGCGGTGCTCGATGCGCTGGACCGGCTCGGCTGGACCGCGACGTTCTTCATGCTCGGCGGGCAGGTTGCCCGCTATCCGGAGGTGGCGGCGGCCGTGGTGGCCGCCGGACATGAGGTGGGCGTGCATGGGTTCTGCCATCGCAACCACCTGGTTCGCGGGCTGGCCGACGTACACCGGGACGTGGCGCGCGCCGCAGCGGTGGTGACGACGGCGACCGGGGTGCGGCCGACCTGGTTTCGACCACCCTTTGGCGTGTTCACGATGGGATCGCTGATCGCTGCCCGCGATGCCGGATTGCGGCCAGTGTTGTGGACGGCCTGGGGCCGCGACTGGGAAGCGCACAGCGCAGGCCAGATAGTGGGGACGATCGCACGACAGCTGCGGCCCGGTGGCACGGTGCTGCTGCACGACTCGGACTGCGTCGCCCAGGTGACCGGTAGCTGGCGAGCCACCGTGACCGCGCTACCCCGGCTGGCCGAGCTGGCTGATCAGCTGGGATGCACCGTTGGACCGTTGCGAGATCACGTGGGCCCGCTCTCAGGCGGGTAGTGAGTCCTGGCCGGGAACGGCGTGCTGACCACGCTCGGCAAGCAAAGCCATTACCACGGCGGCGGTGTCCTGGTTGAGCACGACGTGGCTGGGATCGCCCCGGCGACCGGCGTACTGGCGTATCGCGGCGACCAACTCGGCCTCATCCTGCGGCCAGGGCGCCAACCCAGCGTCGGCAAGAATCTGGGAGTTGGCGACGCCATGTCCAGGGATGGGTCGGTAGGTCACTGCGGGCAACCCCGCGGTCAACGCCTCGGTCAGCGACAGGCCGCCCGCATTGTGCACCAGCACGTCGGCCGCGGCCATCAGCTCCGGGACATCGTCGCGCCAGCCCAACGCGACCACTCCCGGCTGCGCCTCCAACTGCTTGCGCAGCCGGTCGTTGCGCCCGCAGAGCACCACAACCTCCGCCACGCCGGAGGATCTGATCGACCGGACGACGTTGGGCACATCGCCCATCCCGAGCGAACCGGTCGCCAGCAGTACCACCAGGCCGTCCGGGGACAACCCCAACTCGGCGCGCAACCGAGGGCGATGGGTCGGATCAGGCTGATCCGCGAACCGGGTGGATACCAGCCCGCCGACGGCCTGCATCGGCGTGCGGTACACCAGGTGACCCATCCGAGCCGTCGCCTCGGTGACCGTCACATGGTGATCAACAGCGGAGTGCACCCAGGTCCGGTGCACCGCTGGGTCGGTGAGGAAGGTGACCAGAGTCGCGTCCACCGCCCCGGCTTCCTTGAGCTGGCCCAGCGTCTGGCTGGCCAACATGTACGTGGACACGACGACGTCGTGATCGCCGACCCAGCGCAACACTTCAGGTTGCGCTTGGCGGCACAGCCACATGGCGACGTTCTGCACCCACCCGGTGCGCTCCAGGTTGGCGAACAACCAGTCGAAGAACGCCGGCGCATAGCCGATGCTCAACCGGTAGCCGTCGCGCAGCATGGACCGGAATATCGGCGGCAGCGCGTCGAGATAATCCCGGCGGTCTGCCGCGACGCCCAACTTGGCCAGCCGACTGATCAGCTCGTCGGCGGCGCCGTCGTGGCCTGCACCGACACTGCCCGAGATGACCAGCACGCGGGTTCGCGTGCTTGCTGCTCGTCCGCTCATTGGGTCCCTACCTATCCCAGGCACTGCCTGGCCGTGTCAGGACTGTCTCCTACAGCGTGTAAGAGACTAGCGGACCTCGCGCCGCGTCACGATGGCCCCCAGGAATCTCACTAAGAGTTAGTTCAGGGTTTACCCGCCACCGGCTGCCAGCCGGTCCGTCAGGTCGGCCACAACCAGTAAACGAGCTGGTAGAACGCAATAGTCGCCTGCACCGCGGCGATTGCGGTGGCTACTCCCAGCGCCAGCACGCTACTGGGCACCAAGGGCTCAGGCCGAGGTGGGTCTGAGTGCAACGCGGCGACCCTAGCCGACACCCCGCATCCGGCAAAGGGCAGCGCGGCCGACCAGGCGCGCGCATCGCCATCGGCCCCACCGGCCAACGCCACCTTGGCAAGCGCCTGGGCGACCAGCTTCCGACTGCCGGTCACCGCTGCGGCGTGCTCATCGGCACTGCGCTCGACGAGAAAAGCGACCGCTTCGCGCACCGGGATCAGTACCGGATTGAGGGCGGCGGACACTTCGGTTGCAGCGCGCAGCCAATGATGCCGGCTCTGCAGGTGGGCCCGCTCGTGAGCCAGCACGACCCGTCGCTCGTCACCGTCTAAGACCGATAACAGTCCCCGGGTGACCAGGATCCGGCCTGGTCTACCCGGCACCGCGAAGGCGTGTGGAGCGGCTAGAGCCACCACCGCCAGCTCACCGGTGCCGCAGGAGCTGCAGACCGCGCGCAGCTCCTGGGTGGTGGCCCGGCGGGCGCGCAGCACCCGCACCACCCGGAATACTCCAGATACCAGTAGGACTGCGGCGGTCACCCCGATCAGCTGGGGAACCGGATCCTGCAGCTGTACCCCGCGCTCGCTAGCTTCTTCGGCGACCAGCGAGGTGTCACCGAGCAAGGTGGCCGACAACAGAACCAGACCCCACGTCGACGCGGCCGCGCATAGCATCGCCGCGACAACGAACACCACGGCTCGAGTGGGCGCTATCCGACCAACGACGATGCGGCTTATCGCTGCCAACAGCAGCGACAACGCCGCCGGCACATACACGCTGATGGTCATGGGCGGCGCCGCAGCATCGCCTGCAGCAATCGTGCATCCTCCACCGACAGCGAGGTGGCGAACCGCTGCAGCACGGCCTGACGGTCCCGGCCCCGGCTCAGCAATGCCTGCATCTGCTCGGCGGCGAGCTCCTCGGCACCCTTGACCGCGAAATACTCGTGCCGACGGCCGTCGGCCACCCGACCGATCAGCCCCTTCTCATACAGCCGGACCAAGATGGTCTGAACGGTGTTATAGGCGAGCTCACCGCCGACCGCCTCGCGCGCCCGCGCCGCCGTGAGCGGCCCGTCGGCGGCCCACAACGCGGCCAGGACTTCGGCCTCCAGCTCGCCCGCCGCCCGTCGCGCCGGCGTCCGGCTAGACCGGGATACTCGAGTGCCCACTGCATCTCCTCATAGGGGCCCCTGGAGTGGATCCTGCTTCGTGAGCGTAACGAACTCGGTCAGCTGATCCGCAGGCAGTAGCCGCGCCGCCAAGTGGAACCTCTACGCAGTTTATGACCCTAGTTGGCTGACTACTGACACCTCCTGGCTGTTGCGACTAGCTCACGATGTGGGCAAAGCAGGATCGGGGTCACTCGTTCGTGTAACGTCATTTCCGTGCCTGCCCTGTCGTTCAAGCTGGTGGTCCGCCGCCATGTCGACTACGGGCGCACTCGCAGCATGATCTGTATGTCGGCCTGACCCTGCCCGACCTCCCATCCGCCGGGCGTGTGGTCGTGCCGTCCCAGCGCCGCGTCTGCTGCGACGTCACCTCGCGCGCCCCAGCACGCCGAGGACCCGCCCGTCATGCCGGTTCGTCACAGCGCAACTCGAAGATCTGCAGTTCTGCGCGGTCTGGTAGCCCTCGTCGCTGTCTGGGTTCTCATCGTCGCGGCCGGATGCGGGGGCGGTGACCGCGGTGCCGGTGCGGCGCCGGGCCCAGCGCCTACCCTGCGCCTGGGCTACTTCGCCAACGTCACGCACGCCGCTGCCATCGTCGGGGTTGACCGCGGCTTGTTCACCCATGAGCTCGGCTCGACCAAGTTGGAAACACAGATCTTCGATGCCGGCCCCGCCGCGGTCGAGGCGTTGTTCGGCGGTGGCCTCGACGCGGCGTACATCGGACCGAGCCCGGCGATCAACGCCTTCCTGCGCAGCGACGGCCAGGCGATCCGGATCATCGCCGGAGCCACGTCCGGCGGCGCGCAGTTGGTCGTCCGTCAGGGCATCAACACGCCACCGGATCTGCGAGGCAAGACGCTGGCCAGCCCGGAGCTCGGCAACACCCAGGACGTGGCGCTACGTGCCTGGCTGACCAGCCACGGCCTGCGCAACAGCGTGCAGGGCGGTGGGGACGTCACCATCGTGCCCACCAAGAACGCTGACACGCTCCAGCTGATCAAGTCGGGCAAGCTCGACGGAGCCTGGGTGCCGGAACCGTGGGCGTCCCGGTTGGTGCTGGAAGCCGGTGGAAAGGTGCTGGTCGACGAACGGGATTTGTGGCCGAGCGGCCAGTTCGTCACCACGCAGCTGATTGTCCGCACCGACTACCTCCAGCGCCATCCGCAGACGGTGGAGGGATTGCTTCGCGGAC
>JAODNG010000284.1 GCA_025465385.1 Pseudonocardiales bacterium | reverse complement strand
ATCTTGAAGGCCAGCGCGGAGAACGGTTCCTCAGTCGAGGGCTTGCGGACCGCCGATGTGCCGTCGGGCAGCAAACCCACCACCGGTGGCACGTCCAGCGGTGAAGGCAGATAGTCGATCACCGCGTCCAGCATCGGCTGCACGCCTTTGTTCTTAAACGCCGAGCCGCACAGCACCGGATAGGCCTTGCTGTGCACCGTCAGCTTCCGGATGCCCGCCTTGATCTGTGCCGCGCTGATTTCCTCGCTAGCGAGGTAAAGCTCCATCAGCTCGTCGTCGGCCTCGGCGACGGCCTCCACCAACTTCTCCCGGTACTCATGCGCCGTCTCAAGCAGGTTCGCTGGGATCGCCTCGACGGTGTAGTCCTCGCCCTTCTGGACCTCACCTCGCCAGGTCAGCGCGCGCATGCCCACCAGATCGACGACACCCTCGAACTCGGACTCGGCGCCGATGGGCAGCTGGATGACCAGTGGAGTAGCGCCCAGCCGCTCGCGGATGGTCCGCACGGTGAAGTAGAAGTCCGCGCCCAGCTTGTCCATCTTGTTGACGAAGCAGATGCGGGGGACGTCGTACTTGTCGGCTTGCCGCCACACCGTCTCGGACTGGGGCTCGACACCCTCTTTACCGTCGAAGACCGCGACAGCGCCGTCAAGCACCCGAAGCGAGCGCTCCACCTCGACGGTGAAGTCGACGTGGCCCGGCGTGTCAATGATGTTGATCTGGTGATCGGCCCAGAAGGTGGTAGTCGCGGCGGAGGTGATGGTGATGCCCCGCTTCTGCTCCTCCTCCATCCAGTCCATCGTCGCGGCGCCGTCGTGCACCTCACCGATCTTGTAGTTGATCCCGGTGTAGAACAGGACCCGCTCGGTAGTGGTGGTTTTGCCGGCGTCGATATGCGCCATGATCCCGATGTTGCGGACCCTGGCGAGGTCAGTCAGCACTTCACGTGCCACGAGAATTCATCCCTAGCTTGTCTTGACTGTGTCGGTCTTAACCGTGGTTCGTCACCAGCGGTAGTGCGCGAAGGCCTTGTTCGATTCGGCCATCTTGTGGGTGTCTTCGCGGCGCTTCACACTCGCCCCGAGGCCGTTGCTGGCGTCGAGAAGTTCATTCATCAGCCGATCCACCATGGTCTTCTCCCGCCGCTGCCGGGAAAACGTGATCAGCCAGCGAAGCGCGAGCGTGGTGGAACGCACCGGCCGAACTTCGATGGGAACCTGGTAGGTAGCGCCACCGACACGGCGGCTCTTCACCTCGATCGCAGGCTTGACGTTGTCCAGCGCGCGCTTGAGAGTCACCACCGGGTCGGTGCCGGTCTTGTCCCGGCAGCCCTCCAGCGCTTGGTACACGATTTTCTCGGCCACCGAGCGCTTGCCCCGGACGAGGACCTTGTTGACAAGCTGAGTGACGATCGGCGCTCCGTAGACCGGGTCGGAGTGCAGTGGTCGCTTCGGGGCGGGACCCTTGCGAGGCATCAGCCCTTCTCCTTCTTCGCGCCGTAGCGACTACGGGCCTGCTTGCGGCCCTTCACACCTTGAGTATCCAGCGACCCGCGAATGATTTTGTAGCGGACACCGGGAAGGTCCTTCACCCGACCACCACGCACCAGGACGATAGAGTGCTCCTGGAGATTGTGACCCTCACCCGGAATGTAAGCCGTAACCTCGACCTGGCTGGTCAGGCGCACGCGGGCAACCTTGCGCAGCGCCGAGTTCGGCTTTTTCGGGGTCGTCGTGTAGACCCGGGTGCACACTCCCCGCCGCTGCGGGCTCCCCTTCAGCGCTGCAGTCTTGGTCTTCGCGAGCTTGTCCTCGCGGCCCTTACGGACCAGCTGCTGGATGGTAGGCATGGACCAGCTTTCGTTGTCTTCCGGCTTGCTCTCTGTCATGAACTCCGTATCCCGAGGTCGGGCGTGTCGCTGTGAGCCCAGCCGCTCGGTCGGGTACAAACCCGACGGGAGCTGGGCGGCACCTGCGCCAGATCCGGAGGCGGAAGTCTTTCGACTCACACCACCAGCGGTGCACCACCAACAGGCATACAGAGCGGCCCGACCGGAGTCGGGACCGACAGCAAGGATACCTGGGCGACTTACCGAGGGTCAAAACGGGGTCAAGAACTACCTCGGCATGAGACCAGGACCTGCCGCTAATTACCTCAACGCCTACCCTGGCTCATGCATTCCACGGCATCGGCAGCCGTTGATGACCTGCGAGGATGAGGAGGCAGCCATGCCGGGTCCGCTGGTCGGGCTGCGCGTGATCGAGCTGGCCGGGATCGGCCCAGGTCCCCATGCGGCGATGCTTCTAGGGGACCTGGGAGCCGACGTGATCCGGGTCGAACGGCCCTCCGGAGGTAAGCAGATCCTGCAGCTAGCCCCCACCGCCGACGACCAGATGCTCCGCGGCCGGCGGTCGGTAATGCTCGACTTGAAGGACCCCGCCGGGAGAGAAACCGTGCTCCGGCTGGTGGAGCGGGCCGACGTGCTGATCGAGGGTTTGCGTCCCGGTGTCATCGAGCGGCTGGGCGTCGGTCCCGCCGACTGCCACGCCCGCAACCCTCGGCTGGTGTACGCCCGGATGACAGGGTGGGGACAGGACGGCCCGCTGGCCGACCGTGCCGGCCACGACATCACCTACATCGCGCTGACGGGCGCGCTGCACGCCATCGGGACTGCCGGAGGCAAGCCGGTACCGCCGCTGAACCTGGTCGGGGATTTCGGCGGTGGCTCGATGTTCCTGGTGCTCGGCGTTCTGGCCGCGCTGTGGGAGCGGGACCGTTCCGGCGCCGGCCAGGTCGTCGACGCCGCCATGGTGGACGGGGTCAGCGTGCTGGCCCAGATGTTCTGGTCATTGCGTGCGTGCGGATTGTGGAGCGATCAGCGGGGCACCAACCTGCTCGACTCGGGCACTCCGTTTTATGACACCTACGCCTGCGCCGATGGTCATTACGTCGCTGTCGGAGCGCTGGAACCGCAGTTCTATGCGGCGCTGCTGGAAGGCCTAGGACTCATCGGCGAGGATCTGCCCGGGCAGCTCGACCAGGCAGGATGGCCAGTGTTGCGGCAGCGGTTCACCGACGTGTTCGCCACCCGTAGCCGTGATGAGTGGGTGGCCGTGTTCGAAGGCACCGACGCCTGCGTGGCACCGGTACTGTCGTTCGCCGAGGTGCCGACGCACCCGCACATCGCGGCTCGCGGCACCGTCATCACCGTCGATGGGGTACCTCAGGCGGCCCCTGCGCCACGGTTCTCTCGCACGCGTCCCGAGCGCCCGGCACCACCACCGAAGCCAGGCGCCGACACCACCGACGTACTCGCCGACTGGAACGTCACACCTGCCGGGCCGCATTGAGCTGGCTCAGCGGGGCTATCGATATCTCGATAACCCCGCTGAGGCCGCTGAATGTAGATATTGATCAGCGGTAATCGCGACCGAAGTCGTAGTCGTCCAAGGGGACGGCTGCGCCCGTTCCGGTACCGAACACGTCAGGCGAGTAGTAGCCGTCGTCGTAGGACGGGATCGCGTACGCCGCGGCCCGGGCCTCCTCGGTCGGCTGCACCTCGATGTTGCGGTATCGGTTGATCCCAGTGCCGGCCGGAATCAGCTTGCCGATGATCACATTCTCCTTCAAGCCCAGCAGCTTGTCGCTCTTGCCTTGGATCGCCGCATCGGTGAGGATCTTGGTCGTCTCCTGGAACGATGCCGCGGACAACCACGACTCGGTCGCCAGCGACGCCTTGGTGATCCCCATCAGGACCGGACGGCCGGAGGCGGGCTCGCTGCCTTCGGCGACCACCCGGCGGTTCTCCGACTCGAACTCGCCGCGCTCGGCCAGGCCACCGGGCAGGAACTCGGTGGCGCCCGAGTCGATGATCGTCACCCGGCGCAGCATCTGCCGGACGATGACCTCGATGTGCTTGTCGTGGATGTCCACCCCCTGCGACCGGTACACCTGCTGAACCTCGCGAACCAGGTGCAGCTGTACCTCTCGCGGTCCCATCACCCGGAGCACCTCGTGCGGGTCGACAACACCCTCGAGCAGCTTCTGCCCGACCGTGACATGGTCGTCGTCGGTCAACGGCCGCTCGGTGCCATCGACAGTGATCACCGCGAGCCGCTGCCGCTTGGACAGCTTCTCGTAGACGATCTCCTCACTGCCGTCGTCTGGAATGATGGTGATCTTCCAAAACTTCTCGCCGTCCTCGACGCGTACCCGACCGTCGGCATCCGCGATCGGTGCCATCCCCTTGGGCACCCGTGCCTCGAACAACTCCTGAACCCGGGGTAGACCGGTGGTGATGTCCTCGCCCGCGATCCCACCCTGGTGGAAGGTACGCATCGTCAGCTGCGTGCCAGGCTCACCGATGGACTGGGCGGCCACGATGCCAACCGCCTCACCCACGTCGACGAGCTTGCCGGTCGCCATCGAGCGGCCGTAGCACATCGCGCACACGCCGTTGGCGGACTCGCAGGTCAGCACCGAGCGCACCTTGACTCGCCGCACACGGGCAGCCAGGAGCGTGTCGATTGCCGGATCGCCGAGGTCCGCCCCACGAGGCATGACCACCAAGCCGGAGTCATCCAGCACGTCCTCCGCGGCGCAGCGCGCGTACACGCTGGTCTGCACATAGCGATGCCGGATTGCCCGACCGTCCGGGCCGACCTCGGTGACCGGCATCTGGATGCCGCGCTCGGTGCCGCAGTCGTGCTCCCGCACGATGACGTCCTGCGAGACGTCCACCAGGCGCCGGGTCAGGTAACCCGAGTCGGCGGTCCGCAACGCGGTGTCGGCCAATCCCTTGCGCGCGCCGTGCGTGGCGATGAAGTACTCCAGCACGGACAGGCCCTCGCGGAAGTTGTGCTTGATCGGGCGCGGGATGTACTCGCCCTTGGGATTGGAGACCAGACCGCGCATCCCGGCCAGGGACCGGACCTGCGTCATGTTCCCTGCCGCCCCGGAGGACACGATCGTGAAAACCGGGTTGTCCTCCGGGAAGTTGGCTTCCATCGCCTTGGCGACCTCGTCGGTGGCCTGCGACCAGATCTTCACCAGCTCACCGTTGCGCTCGTCGTGCGAGAGCACGCCACGCTGGTAGCGCTTCTCGACCTGGTCCGCCTTGGCCTCGTACTGATCCAGGATCTGCTGCTTGGCCGCTGGTACCACCACATCGGAGCTGGACAGCGTCACCCCAGAGCGGGTGGCCCAGTGGAAGCCGGCATCTTTGAGCTTGTCCAGTGTCTGCGCGACGGCGACCATCGGGTACCGCTCGGCGAGATCATTGACGATCGCCGCCTGGCGCTTCTTGGGCAGAATGTCGTTGATGTACGGGTAATCGTCGGGCAACAGATCGTTGAACAGCACCCGGCCCACGGTGGTCTCCGCGATCCATGGGCGTCCCGGTGCCCAGTCCTGGCTCTCCCGCAGGTGCGCCTGCTCGGAGACGGGCGGAACCACATTGCGCAGCCGGACTCGGATTTTGGCCTGCAGCGCGATCGTGCCGCGGTCTAGCGCCATCAACGCCTCGGCAGGCGAGGAGAACGAGTGGCCTTCGCCGGTGTCTCCCTCGCGAAGCTTGGTGAGGTGATACAGCCCAGTCACCATGTCCAGCCGGGGCATCGCCAACGGACGACCCGAGGCCGGGGACAGGATGTTGTTGCTGGACAGCATCAGGATCCGCGCCTCGGCCTGCGCCTCGGCCGACAGCGGCAAGTGCACCGCCATCTGGTCACCGTCGAAGTCGGCGTTGAACGCCTCGCAGACCAGCGGGTGCAGCTGGATTGCCTTGCCCTCGACCAGTTGGGGCTCGAAGGCCTGGATACCCAGACGGTGCAGGGTAGGCGCCCGGTTGAGCAGCACCGGGTGCTCGGTGATGACCTCTTCAAGCACGTCCCACACCTGCGGACGCTGCCGCTCCACCATCCGCTTGGCCGACTTGATGTTCTGCGCGTGGTTGAGGTCAACCAGGCGCTTCATCACGAACGGCTTGAACAGCTCCAGCGCCATCTGCTTGGGCAGGCCACACTGGTGCAGCTTGAGCTGTGGACCCACCACGATGACCGACCGGCCGGAGTAGTCGACCCGCTTGCCGAGCAGATTCTGCCGGAACCGGCCCTGCTTTCCCTTGAGCAAGTCAGACAACGACTTCAGCGGACGGTTTCCGGGGCCGGTCACCGGACGGCCACGGCGACCGTTGTCGAACAGCGCGTCAACGGCCTCCTGCAGCATCCGCTTCTCGTTGTTGACAATGATCTCCGGCGCACCCAGGTCGATGAGACGCTTGAGCCGGTTGTTCCGGTTGATCACCCGACGGTAGAGATCGTTAAGGTCAGACGTCGCAAACCGGCCACCGTCGAGCTGCACCATGGGGCGCAGGTCCGGCGGGATCACCGGCACGCAGTCCAGCACCATTCCCATCGGGTTGTTGCGAGTGATCTGGAAAGCCGCTACAACCTTAAGGCGCTTGAGTGCGCGGAGCTTCTTCTGGCCCTTGCCGCTGCGAATGGTCTCACGCAGGTTCTCCGACTCAGCGTCAATGTCGAAGTTCTCCATCAGTTTCTGGATCGCTTCGGCACCCATGGCGCCGGTGAAGTAGTCGCCATAGCGGTCGTAAAGCTCCCGGTAGAGCAGCTCATCGATAATGAGCTGGCCGACGTCGAGCTTGGTGAACGTCTCCCAGATCTCATCGAGCCGGTCGACCTCACGCTGGGCACGGTCGCGGAGCTGGCGCATCTCACGCTCGCCGCCCTCTTTGACCTTGCGCCGCACATCACTCTTGGCGCCTTCAGCTTCCAGCTCCGCCAGGTCGGCTTCGAGCTTTTGCGCACGTGCCTCGATATCCGCGTCGCGGCGGTCCTGAAGTCGCTTGCGCTGGACACCGATCTCACTTTCCAAGGTGGAGAGATCGTTGTGCCGCTCGTCTTTGTTCACCGCGGTGATGGCGTAGGCCGCGAAGTAAATGATTTTCTCAAGATCCTTGGGCGCCAAGTCGAGCAAGTAACCCAGCCTGCTGGGGACACCCTTGAAGTACCAGATGTGAGTCACCGGTGCGGCCAACTCGATATGGCCCATCCGTTCACGGCGTACCTTCGCGCGCGTCACCTCAACGCCGCAGCGCTCGCAGATGATGCCCTTAAAG
>JAODNG010000268.1 GCA_025465385.1 Pseudonocardiales bacterium | reverse complement strand
AACGCGACGGTCTGGGCGCCGAGTTCATCAGCCACCCGCAGCGACTCCCGATAGCAGGACGCGAGCAGCTCGGAGCGGTCCTCGGAACCGCTGTACACCGGACCGACGGTGTGGATCACCCAGCGGGCCGGCAGCTTTCCGGCGGTAGTGGTGACCGCCTGGCCGGTAGGCAGACCCTCCGGATACCGGCTGGCCCGCAGTTCCCGGCACTGCGCCAGAATCGCCGGGCCGCCGCGGCGGTGAATCGCGCCATCGACCCCGCCCCCGCCGAGCAGTGAGCTGTTGGCGGCATTCACCACTGCGTCGACGTGCTGTTCGGTGATATCGCCCTGCACCAAGGTGATCTGCGCAGCCATTACTTCAAGGTAGCGACCGGATGCTATGGCAGACTCCTCGCACCTTGGTGCACACCCACCGCGCCACCGGTGATCGGCTCCGACTACTGAGGGGATCGCCTTGCGCGGCATCACCGTTGAGTTGAGTCACGAGGAATACCGCACCGCCTGGCAGGTTCTGGATCTGGGTACCCGGCACTGGAATCTGGACCTGCCCGGCATCCCGGAGATGACCGACCAGGAACGCCGGGCCCAAGCCGCAAGCACGCTGGAGGACTTGCGGGCCCGCGGGCTGGCCGATCGGCGCGGGATGGTCACGGAGCTAGTGGATTCACTGCGTTTGGTGGCCGGCCTGGTGTGCGAAATCAATGGCTGGGTCCAAACCGGCGGCACTCAGGTGCGGTTGCTGGCCGGTTCACGCGGTGAATGGGCAGTTCTGGCGATGCTCGATGACCATCGACTGCTAGTACGCACCGGTCCCGCCATCGAGCTGTGTACCGCGGTCGCCCGGCAACTACCGGATCGCCCCGCTGGCCCGGGATCGTCTGTGTCGGTGCCGTCCGCGCTGTTGTCCGAACCAGCCAGCGGCGGCAAGCCCGGGCTCACCGGGGAACAGTTGGAGAACCGGTTGACCCGCGGCGGCGTGAAACCCGACGACGCCAGGTCCGTCGCGACGATGCTGCGCGGCCCCAAACCCAGCGCCGGAAAGTTCGGCGCCGCCCGCCGCGATCGCAACGGCAAGCGCCACCCCGCCGGCGCCGCACTGGTCTACCTCGCCACCGAGCGCGGCGGGTACACCCTGCAACCGCTGCGCGGACCCGACGGAACAGCCTGGACCACCCTCGCCCCCGCAACCCTTACCCAACTCGCGCAACGAATCGAACAGCTCCTGGACCGCATTCGCATCGGATGACAAAATCATCGCGTTTCACTCTCGCGGCCTGGCGACCGGCAGCCCCGAGCGCCTCGGCGTCCCCAAGCAGCCGTCGGTAGGATCGAGCTCACTATGGCGCTTACTCTCAGCAGCCCGGCCTTCGCCGACAAAGAGTTCATTCCGTCGCAGTACACCTGTGACGGCGACAACGTGTCGCCCCCGCTGTCGTGGTCGGAGGTACCGGAGGGCGCCGCAGAGTTGGTATTGCTCTTGGAAGATCCCGATGCCCCGGGAGGCACCCACGTGCACTGGGTCCTATTCGGGATCAATCCCGCCTGCGGCGGCCTGGAGGAGGGGAAGGTCCCTGCGGGGGCCGTCGGCGGCAAGAACGACTATGGCCGCACGGACTTCGGCGGCCCCTGCCCCCCGTTCGGCAAGGCCCGCCGGTACATCTTCACGCTGTTAGCGCTGTCTGAGCCCAGCGGTCTGGCGGAAGGCGCCAGCCCACGCAAGGATCTGCCGTACGCCCTATCCGGCAAAGTGATGGCCCAGGCCCAACTCACCGGCAAGTACGCCCGCGGGCGTTAACCAGTACCGAAAGCAGCCTAACGGGATCTTGGCGAGCGCTGAGGATCCCGGCGTCCTCAGCCGTCAGCGTTCGTGCACCCGGCCGTCGGCGACGGCCCAGCTGCGGGTGGTGCGGACAGCCGCAAGCATCCGACGGTCATGGGTAACGAACAGCAACGTGCCCGAATAGGACTCCAGGGCGGATTCCAGCTGCTCGATGGCGGGCAGGTCGAGATGGTTGGTCGGCTCGTCGAGCACCAGCAGGTTCACTCCACGGGCCTGCAGCAGGGCCAGCGCAGCGCGGGTTCGCTCGCCCGGTGACAGCGAGGCGGCCGGCCGCGGCACGTGCGTAGCGTGCAGGCCGAACTTCGCCAGCAGCGTGCGCACCTCAGAGTCCGGCCATGCGGGTGCAGCCCCCTGCGAAATAGCCGAGCCGAAAGCCCCGATCAGCGGCTCGTCGCCCAGGAACAGCGCGCGGGTCTGGTCGATCTCCCCGACCCGCACCCCGGGGCCTAGCGTCGCGGTGCCCAAGGACAGCGGTAACCGGCCCAGCAGCGCGCCCAGCAAAGTGGACTTCCCGGAGCCGTTGGCACCGGTGATGACGACCCGGTCGGCCCACCCGAGCGCCACATCGACAGGGCCGAGACGAAACGCGCCCCGCTCGACCACAGCGCCGCGCAACGCCGCCACCACCGAACCCGAGCGGGGCGCTGCGGCGATGGACATCCGCAGCTCCCACTCCTTGCGCGGCTCCTCGACCACCTCGAGGCGCTCGATCTGCCGCTGTGTCTGGCTGACCTTGGCGGCCTGTTTCTCGGTGGCCTCGGCGCGGAACTTACGACCGATCTTGTCGTTGTCGGTGGCCTTGCGCCGCGCGTTCCGCACGCCCTTGTCCATCCATGACCGCTGCATCCGGGCTCGAGCCTCCAGGCCGGCCCGGGACTCGGCGAAGGCGTCGTAGGCGTCCCGAGCGTGCTGGCGGGAGCGCGCCCGCTCGGTGAGGTAGGCGTCGTACCCACCGTCGTAGACGCCGACCTGCTGCTGGACCAGGTCCAGCTCCACCACCCGGGTGACCGTGCGGGCGAGGAACTCGCGGTCGTGGCTGACGATCACTACCGGCGAGCGCAACCCGGTGACGAAGCGCTCAAGGCGTTCCAAGCCGTCGAGGTCGAGGTCGTTGGTGGGCTCATCGAGCAGCAACGCGTCATAGCGGGACAGCAGCAGCGCGGCGAGCCCGACCCGGGCGGCCTGGCCGCCGGACAGCACGGTCATCGGGGTGTCGAGGTCCACGCCGAGTCCGAGGTCCACGGCCACCGCCGCAGCGCGCTCGTCGAGGTCTGCGCCACCGAGAGCCAGCCAGCGGTCCAGGGCCGCAGAATAGTGGTCCGGTCCGCCCTCGGTCAGTGATTGCGCGGCGGCGTCCATCGTCGACTGCGCCTCGGCCACCCCGGTGCGGCGGCCCAGGAACGACCGGACCGTCTCGTCGGGACGGCGGTCGGGTTCCTGCGGTAGGTGCCCGACGATCGCATCGGGCGGGCTGCGCACCACCGCGCCGTCCTGCGGGATCTGCAACCCGGCGAGCAGTCGCAGTAGGGTCGACTTGCCGGCGCCGTTGGCCCCGACCAGCCCGACGACATCACCCGGGGCGACGACGAGATCCAACCCGGAGAACAACACCCGATCACCGTGACCGGCAGCCAGGCCGGTGGCGTGCAACGTCGCGCTCATGTCGGCGCTGACGTTATCCGGTGAGCGTGACCAGCGCGGCGTCGAGGCCCTCCAGGGTGGGCCGTTTGTCGGGGTCCCGATGCAGGCACGCGTCGAGGATCTCCGCCACGTCAGCGGGGAGCCGCCGTCGGGATCGGACCTTGGGCGCGGGGCGAGCCAGCTGGGTTTGGCACAGCGACAAGGTCGAGGTGTTCACGCTGCCCGAGGCGGAGTTGCCGGGAATGTCGAATGGTTGCAGCCCGGTGGCCGCTTGGTAGAGCACCAGGCCGATCCCCCAGACGTCCGCGGGCGGCCCGAGGTCACCACCGGTGACCTGCTCGGGTGACATGTAGCCAGGGGTACCCAGACCCGCAGAGCAGCGGCCGGGAGGCCGAGCCAGGCTCAGGTCGATCAGGCGGGCCACACCATCGCAAGCGATGATGTTGCTGGGCTTGACGTCGAGATGCAGATGGCCGCGGCTGTGCAGGTAGCGCAGCGCCGAGCACAGATGCCGACCAAGGTGACCCAGATCTTGTGCGCCGAGACGTTGCCGGCCGCCGTGGAGCAGGTAGCCCAGGGTGGCGCCGGTGAGGTTCTCCAGGACCAACAACGGCGGCTGCGCCGAGTCCGGTTTGACGTATTCGTAGGCCCGGACCAGGTGCGGATGAGTCAGCGAGAGCAGCAACCGCGCCTCGCGCTGCAGGTGACGGCGGGCAGACGGGTCGCTAGCGCAGTCGGGCCGGAGTGTCTTGATGAAACAACGGCAGTAGCGCTGCGAGCTCCATGCCTCGTAGCAGTCCAGATCCTCCCCACGGCGCACGTGCTCGATCACCTGGTAGCCAGGCGCGAGCAGGTGGCCCGGGGGATGCGCCGGAGGGCCGTCGTCGTACACCCGGTCGCTGCTGACGCGGACCGCGAGATCGGGCGGTGTGGTCATATCAGCTCCGGCTGCAGTAGGAGGTTCGCCTTGCCCGGGGTATCACGCTGCTGATGCAGCCGGTACAGCTTCGCGTAGCCGGGATTGGTCGCCAGCAGTTCGTCGTGGGTTCCAACCCCGGTGACCTGCCCGTCAGCAAGGAAAACGATCTGATCGGCATCGGTCACGGTCAACAGGTTGTGCGAGATCACCAGCGTGGTCCGCCCAGTCATCAGCCGGCGCATCGGCGCCAGGATACGTTCGGTAGAGCCGGCATCAAGGCCGGTGGTGGGCTCGTCGAGCAGCAACACCGGAGCGTTGCGGATCATGGCCCGGGCCAACGCGAGGCGCTGGCGTTGGCCACCGGACAGCAGCCGTCCACGTTGCCCGATTTGGGTGTCGTAGCCGTCGGGCATGGCGCTGATGAAGCCGTGTGCGTCCGCGGCCGTGGCGGCGGCCACCAGCTCAGCCTCGGTGGCAGTGG
>JAODNG010000200.1 GCA_025465385.1 Pseudonocardiales bacterium | reverse complement strand
AAAGACGGCGAGCCCGGCGAACACCCCGAGACCTTCGGGCTGCAGCGCCAGCGCCAAGCCGACAGCGAGCGCGGTGATGAACGTGAGCCGGGCCAGTACCGACACCGCGAATCTGCGCTTGTTGGGGTCACCACTGGCCGCGAAGCGCGCCGCGGAACGCTGGACGAGCGACGTGTTGAGCAGACCCAGGCCGAGTCCGCCGCAGAAGAACGCCGCCGTCAGCGGGTAGCCCATTGGCGCGAGCACCACAAAGCTGACGGCACCCAGACCCGCCGCGATGGGCATGGCCCGGCGAAGATTGACGACCGATTTCGTCGTTGCAGTCACGTCAGGCGTGGTCACGTCAGCGCTTACTCCTTCAGAAACTTCGTGAAGTTGATGTACATATAGATCCCAGCACCGACGATGCCGAGCGCCAAGCCGGCCAGGGTGAACGCCGGAA
Organism: Pseudonocardiales bacterium; assembly: GCA_025465385.1. GTDB lineage: Bacteria > Actinomycetota > Actinomycetes > Mycobacteriales > Pseudonocardiaceae. The sequence goes on along the minus strand of JAODNG010000200.1, from coordinate 7,621 downwards.
CGGAGTGCACCATCTGGTCGACCAACCATCCCAGGCCGAGCCCGACCAACAGAATAGCTGCGGTCGCGGCGCCGAGGCCGAGTAGCGTCGCAAGCTCCGGGCTGTTGCGTTCTTCCACGACTACCTACCTCAGCGGGCCATGACGTCGCCCGCCGCCATCACTCAAAGGCGCTCCTCGCAGTCCAGGGGCAATGCGCATGGCGGAGACGCCACGTTCATGAGCACTGCCGATGGGCCGGCCTGACCTGAAATCCCACCCCCGGGTGGGACAAAGCAGAAGCTATCACACTCACACGTCAGCCCTGTGCTCACCCCAGTTGCTTCTAGCTGCGCTTCTTGTGTTTCATCGGAATCTTCAGGAGATCAGCGCGCGGGTAACCGGGGAATCATCGAGCCCACCACGGCAACCAACAGTCCGAGCATGATCGACCACACCACCACGTAGACGTCGAACAGCGTCAACGCAACGGCGCCGAAAGCCAGCAGGGCTGCCCACAGGTAGATCAACAACACCGCCCGGCGATGCGAGTGCCCGATTTCGAGCAGCCGGTGGTGCAGGTGCAGCTTGTCGGCCGCGAATGGGCTGCGGCCCGCTCGCGTCCGGCGCACCACCGCGAGCAGCAGATCTAGCAGCGGCACGAACAGCACCGCGGCCACCACCAATAACGGCGAGAGCAGCGCCAGCACGTCGGTGGCGCCGTAGTTGTTGGGGTCGATCTTCCCGGACGCACTGGTCGACGCCGCGGCCAGCATCAGGCCGATGAGCATTGCCCCGGAGTCGCCCATGAAGATTCGTGCCGGCTGGAAGTTGTGCGGCAGGAAGCCCAGGCACGCACCGGCGACCAGGGCGGCAATCAGCGTCGGCGGGTAGAGCGACACACTGCCGCCGGACCGGTACAGCAGCTGCAGGGTGAAGGCCCCGATGGCAACTGCGGCGATCAGCCCGATTCCGGCGGCCAAGCCGTCCAGCCCGTCGACGAAGTTCATCGCGTTCACCAGCACCACCGCCAACGCGACGGTGACGAACACCGCCTGGTCCTGCCCCAGGACGAGTACCGAGCCGACCCGGCCGGCACTGCCGTTCCACGGCACCCAGAAGATGAACCACTGCACGTCGTAGAGCACCAGCACTCCCGCGGCGGTGACCTGTCCGGCGAACTTGGTGAGCGAATCCAGCTCGAACCGGTCATCCAGGGCGCCGATCAGCATGATGAGGCCGCCGGCGACCAGCACCCCCACGACGTCCCCGGAGAACTCGAAGGACCGGCGTAGCACGGGCAGCTGGTGAGACAGCAGGACACCACCGAGAATCCCGCCGTACATCGCCACCCCGCCCAGCCGCGGGATCGGCGCGCGGTGCACGTCGCGCTCGCGCGGCGTCGCCACCGCACCGGTGTAGATCGCCAGTAGCCGCACCATCCCGGTGAGCAGGAAGGTCACCACCGCAGTGGTGAGGCCGACCAGCAGGTACTCCCGCAGCGGCAGTCCAGATGAATCGGGGACAGGTCCCACGGGGGCAGGCTAGCCCCGCGCCGGTGGCGCCCCGCCGCTAGCCCAACCGCCGCCAACCGCCAGGTCACTCATGATCGCCGAGCTATCCCATTTCGTGATCACTCGCGGTTAGCGGGCCACCTGGATGGTCTGGCCGAGGACCTCAGCGATCTGGGTGGCGGTCACCGCACCTTCCCGGAGCACCACAGGCTCGTCAGCGGTGAGGTCGATGATGGTGGACGCGATCTCACCGGCGGTCCCACCGTCGAGATACACCGATACCCGCTCGGCGAGCTGCTCACGGGCCTGCTCGACGGTGGTCGCCGGCGGCTGGCCGGACCGGTTCGCACTCGACACCGCCATCGGGCCCACCTCGCGGAGCAGCTCCAGCGCGACCGGGTGCAACGGCATCCGCAGGCTGACCGTGCCCCGGGTATCGCCCAGATCCCAGCTCAGCGACGGCGCGTGCGGGAGCACTATCGACAGTCCGCCGGGCCAGAACGCCTCGATCAGCGCGCGCACCCGCGCTTGAACGCCCAGCACCAGGCCGTCCACGGTGGACCAGGAACCCACCAGCACGGGGACCGGCATGGCCCGGCCCCGTCCCTTCGCGGCCAGCAGCCCCTGCACCGCCGTCGCGGAAAACGCGTCGCAACCCAGCCCGTAGACGGTGTCGGTGGGCAGCACGACGAGTTGCCCGGCCCGGACCGCGCCCGCCGCCGCGGTCAGCCCGGCGATGCGGCTTTCCGGCAGCGCGCAGTCGTAAACAGTGCTCACGGATCGCAACACTACGACGGCCCAACTACGGGCCTGGATCCGCAGCGGCGTTGACAGCATGTGATCAAGAAGGCACGATCCGTCTCCGATCACCTTCGGAGGCTCCTTTGCTCACGTACCGACCTACTGTCCTCGCTGCCGCAGCGACCGTGCTGGCGCTGCTGGCGTTCCCCGGCAGCTCGAGGGCCACCATCGGGAAGTCGCCGAAGCACTATGTGGCGCTCGGTGACTCCTACACCGCTGGCCCCGTGATCCCGGTGCAGCGCATCGATCCGATCGGCTGTGAGCGGTCCACGAACAACTATCCGGCAGTACTCGCCCGGACCCTGCATATCCGCGACTACACCGATGTGAGCTGCAGCGGCGCGAAGACCGTCAACATGACGGCTCCGCAGACGGTACCGCTGCTAGGCGTCAACCCACCGCAGTTCGACGCCCTGCGCCCAGACACCGACCTCGTCACGCTCACCATCAGTGGTAACGACATCGGTTTCACGGAGATCATCTTCACCTGCGCTCGGATCAGTGGCACCGACCCCTTCGGCAATCCGTGCCAGCGGACAACCACCGCCGGCGGCGGCGACCTCTATGCGCAGCGCATCGCCGAGGCGGCACCCAAGGTCGCCCAGGTGCTCGACGGTATTCGGGCCCGCTCGCCGCACGCGACTGTGCTACTGGTGGGATACCTGCGGATCCTGCCGCCAGCGGTGGGATGCTATCCGGTGTTTCCGGTCGCCAGCGGCGACGTACCGTACCTGGACAGTTTGGAGCAGCGCCTCAACAGGATGCTGGCCGACCAGGCTTTCAAGCACGGCGCGGCATTCGTCGACTCCTACAGAAGCTCGCTGGGCCACGACGCGTGCAAGCTGCCGGGAACAAAATGGGTGGAGGGAACCGTCCCCACCAGCCCAGCCGCCCCGGTGCACCCGAACATCATCGGCATGCAAGAGGTGGCGGCATTAGCGCTGGAGACGCTCACTAACCTGGATGATGCACAAGCTGTGGGCTGAGCATTGTAGTACGCCGGGCAGTGGCGAACCGCGGCCGGCCGGCGAGGTCGACGTGGTCAGCCACATCGGTGAGCACACGCCGGGCGGCGAGCAGCGCCGGGACGGCCTCCGCCTGCGAGTCGTCGTGTTCGATCGCGATACTGCCACCCTCGCGGAGCAACCTGGTCCCGGTCCGCACCACGTCAGGGATCACGGCGAGGCCATCGTCGCCGGCGAAGAGGGCGACGGGCGGTTCGTGCCACGCCACCTCGGGTGGCAGTGCAGCGTTCAGCGGCACATAAGGCGGGTTGCACAGCACCAGGTCCGCCATCCCATCCAGCGCGACCAGCAGTCCAGGATCGACGACGTCCCCCGAGTACAGCACCACCGGCGTGTCGCCGGCTGCGGCGCGCATGTCGGCGTTGCGTCGAGCCCAGCTCAGCGCCACCGGGTCACGTTCGACGGCATGGACTTGCGCATCAGGTCTGGCGTGCGCCATCGCCAGCGCCAGCGCACCCGAGCCGGTGCACAGATCGACCACCAGCGGCTGCGACACGCCGTCCAGCGCGGCCAGGCCCCACGTCAGGAGCATTTCGGTCTCCGGGCGCGGGATGAACACCCCGGGCCCGACCGCGACGTCGATGGGGCCCATGGTGGCTGTCCCGGTGAGGTGCTGCAACGGCACCCGCTTGGCGCGTTGAGAAACCAGCAGCCGCAATGCTTCGACCACGGGCTGGTCGACCAGCGGAACCATTGACAGCCGCCCTCGAGGCACGCCGACCACGTGCGCCGCGAGGAGTTCGGCATCCACCCGCGGCGATTCCACCCCGGCGTCCGTGAGGATCCGTTGCGCCTCTAGCACCGCGAGGCGCAACGGTTGCCTGCTCACGAGCCCCGCAGGCGCAGCTCACGATCCGCCTCGATCAGCGCGTCCAGCACCCCGTCGAGGTCCCCGTCGAGCACCGCATCGAGGTTGTAGGCCTTGTAGTTGACGCGATGATCGGAGATCCGGTTCTCCGGGAAGTTGTAAGTACGCACCCGCTCGGAGCGGTCGACGGTGCGGACCTGGGAACGGCGCTGCTCGGAGGCCTCCTGCTGAGCTTTCTCGTCAGCTAACGCCTGCAGCCGAGCCCGCAGCACCGCAGTAGCCCGGATCCGGTTCTGGATCTGTGACTTCTCGTTCTGGCAGGACACCACGGTCCCGGTCGGAAGGTGGGTGATGCGCACCGCGGAGTCGGTAGTGTTGACGCTCTGGCCGCCGGGTCCGGAGGAGCGGTAGACGTCGATCCGCAGGTCCTTGTCGTCAAGCTCGATCTCGACGTCGTCTGGTTCTGGGTAGACCATCACGCCCGCTGCCGAAGTGTGGATCCGCCCGGAGGACTCGGTGACCGGGACTCGTTGCACCCGATGCACCCCGCCCTCGAACTTCAACCGTTCCCAGACCCCGGACTGTGCTGCTTTGACCGCAACCGTGACGTCCTTGTAGCCGCCCAGGTCGGACTCAGTGGCATCAAGCACCTCAGCGCGCCAGCCGTGCCGCTCGGCGTAGCGCAGGTACATCCGTAACAGGTCTCCAGCGAACAGTGCAGACTCCGCGCCACCCTCCCCTGACTTGATCTCCATGACCACGTCGGAGTCATCGTGCGGGTCGCGGGGCAGTAACAGGTCGGCTAGCTCGGTTTCCAGCCGCGGCACTCGGTCGGCGAGGGCGTCAGCTTCGGCGGCGAAGGCCGGGTCCTCGGCGGCGAGCTCGCGGGCGGCCTCGACGTCGCCGCGGACCTGATCCAGCTCACGAACCGCCCGCACAATGCGGGATAACTCGCCGTAGCGCCGCCCTACCTTGCGAGCCGTATCGGGATCGGCATGCAACCCTGGATCAGCGAGCTGATCCTCCAGCTCAGCGTGCGCAACCAGCAGCGCCTTAACTGCCGCGGTGTCCACGCCGGTCACCAATCCCCACTCGTGTTGATCTCTGCCCAATACCGCGACCTAGCAATTGGCCGCCTACTTCTGCCGTTTGCCGTAGCGCTTCTCGAAGCGCGCCACCCGTCCACCCGTGTCCAAAATCTTCTGCTTGCCGGTGTAAAAGGGATGGCAGTTAGAGCACACTTCGACGTTGATCTGACCGTCGCGTTTGGTGCTGCGAGTAACGAAGGAGTTGCCGCAACCACAGGTGACCTGGGTCTCGACGTACTCGGGGTGGATGCCCTGCTTCATGGAGGTCCTCTCTTCATGGCCGCCGGGTCCCCGTGATCGTGTGCGCGGGGTGAACCGGAACCGGACGGTGCACTGGCTCGCCGATGGCAGGCCGTGAGCCGTGACAGTGTAAACCGTCAGCGGCGCCGCGATGTTCCCGCCTGTTGACCTGAAGATCTACAACAGCTCGGGTCGGACACCCGCGTACTGCCTGCGCAAGATGTCCAGTACCGGATGCTCGTCCGACCACTGGATACCGTCGACAGCGCTGACTGAACGGACGCCCACTACGGCGTTGGTGGCGAACACCGCATCCACGCCGGCTAAGTCGCTGAGAGTGACCGGCGTGGTAGTGGCATCGGCCTGCCGAGCCTTGTTGATCAATCTCATGGTGACACCGGCAAGGCAGTCCGCCTCGGGCCAGACGATCCGCTCACCATCGACGAAACCGATGTTCGATGTGGCCGCTTCGGAGATGGCCGCCCCGGCGTCGGTGAACAGCGCGTCGTCGAAACCATTGCGCTGCGCGACCCGCCGCCACCGGAGCGCGCCGAACAGCCCGACATGTTTGACCTCGGGCAGCTCTCGGCAGTGTGGGGCTGACTGCAGACGCAATGGAGGCAGTGGCGCCGTCGCGGCCGGCCGGGTGGTGACCAACAGCTGCGGCTCGGCGTCCGCTCCAGGGCGCCCGAGTTCGAGGTCGGGGTCGAACACGGTCACCCGGACCAGGACCGAGCCGGCGGTGTCAGCCAGCGTGTGCCGGAGAAGATGCCGGACCCGGTCGGGGTCCAAGTCGGCATCGAAGATCCGGCGGCAGTCCCGCGTCAGGCGTTCCAGGTGCAGGGTCAGACCCCGTACCCGCTGGTCATCGACCCGCATCGAGGTGTAGTGACCATAGTTGAGCAGAGCCAGCGCGGTGACCTGGTCAAGGTCTGCGCAACCGCCGCTACGGTGGCCTAGCTGCCCTTTCAGTCGGCGCCGTTGCCGGCTGTCGACTTCGAGACCTGCATCAGGAACTCGATGTTGGTCCGGGTTTTGCGCAGCTGGGCCAGCAGCAGATCGATGGCCTGCTGAGACTCCAGTCCGGACAGCACTCGCCGCAGCTTGTGGTAGATGGCGAGCTCGTCCGGGGACAGTAGGAGCTCCTCCTTGCGGGTGCCGGAGGGGTTGACGTCGATTGCCGGGAAGATCCGCTTGTCGGCAATCTTGCGGTCGAGCTTGAGCTCGGCGTTGCCGGTTCCCTTGAACTCCTCGAAGATGACGGTGTCCATCGTCGACCCGGTCTCGACCAGCGCGGTCGCGAAGATGGTCAGCGAGCCGCCATCCTCGATATTGCGGGCCGCGCCCAGGAATCGCTTCGGCGGGTACAGCGCGGTGGAGTCCACCCCACCGGACAGGATCCGGCCGGATGCCGGTGCTGCCAGGTTGTAGGCCCGACCCAGCCGGGTGATGGAGTCCAGCAGCACGACCACGTCGTGACCCATCTCCACCAGCCGCTTGGCCCGCTCGATGGCCAGCTCGGAGATCGTGGTGTGGTCCGATGGCGGCCGGTCGAAGGTCGAGGCGATGACCTCGCCCTTCACCGAACGCTGCATGTCGGTGACCTCCTCGGGCCGCTCGTCGACGAGCACGACCATGAGGTGGCATTCCGGGTTGTTCGTGGTGATCGCGTTGGCGATCGCCTGCAGGATCATCGTCTTGCCCGCCTTGGGCGGTGAGACGATCAACGCCCGCTGACCCTTGCCGATCGGCGCCACCAAGTCGATCACCCGGGTGGTCATGATGTGCTGCTCAGTCTCCAGGCGCAACCGCTCGTTGGGGTACAACGGGGTCAGCTTGGTGAACTCCGGGCGCTGCTTGGCCTGCTCGACGTCCAAACCATTGATGCTGTCGACCCGGACTAACGGGTTGAACTTCTGTCGCTGCTGCTCGCCGTCGCGAGGCTGGCGCACTGCGCCGGTGATCGCGTCACCTCGGCGCAACGAGTACTTACGGACCAGCGATAGCGACACATACACGTCATTGGGCCCGGATAGGTAACCCGATGTGCGGACGAACGCGTAGTTGTCGAGCACGTCGAGGATTCCCGCGACGGGCAGCAACACGTCATCCTCGCGGACCTCTAGCTCACCACCATCTCGGCGATCGCTATTGCGGTCTGGGCCGCG